>CAJGBT010000020.1 GCA_904501665.1 uncultured Bacilli bacterium
GAAAGATACCATTATTACTCAGAACTTGAGAAAGAAAACATTCCATATGCAAATAGATATATGACTCCACAAGATGCAATTAAACTACTGTATAATTATTAATAGAAGTGGTATGTCCAAAAAGATGGTCCATTAAACACATTTATTTATACATTAGTAGAATAAAAAATAGCTTATATATATAAGTTGTAATATGACAAAATAATTAACTTAATCCTCTATTATCTTAATGATTTATCAAAATTTTGACCTAAGAATTTAGGGGCGACATTTTTATAAGAGAAGGCCGCTAATACAACTAATGAGAAGGCAAAAGGAATGGCTTTACCAATATAAGAAGCATATATACCAACTTGATCTACTAATCCTAGTTTATTTAAAATTATTTGATTTTGGAATACACAATTTAAAATCGAGAATATTAAAGTTGAACCAATAATGAATGAAATTTTTCAACCTCCAGAAACTACAATGGCAACTGCTAAGAATCCTAATCCAGAAACATTACCTTCAAAAAATTGTGATGAACTACCAATTTCTGTTCCTCCATACATAAATAAGGAACCAGCTATAGCTGCTAATGCACCAGAGATCATCATTCCAATTCATTGATATTTATAAACATTAAGCCCTTGAGCATCAACAGCATTCGGATTATTACCTACAGCTTTAAATCTCAAACCAAATCTAGTTCTAGCAATTAAGAATCATAACAATCCCATTGCTGCTAATGAAATTACTAAAATAATGATGGTTTCGCCAAATAATGATGATCCTGCAATTTGCATAGTTGGTGAGAAATAAGAAATAATTTTGGATTTTAAACCACTAGAAATAGCTTGACCAATTGGTTTAGTTAAGAATGCAGCAAGTCCAGCAACCAATAAATTTATAGCAGTGCCGGCAATAATATGATTAGTTTTTAATTTAATTGTTAAAAACCCAAAAATAAAGCTCAAGAGCATTGAAAAAATCATAGATAATATGAGTGGTATTAAAAAGAACATTCCACCAACATCTGGAAGTGCTTGATTAAAAATCATCCCAAAAATCGAATAAATTAATGCCCCAAAAATCATTTGCCCGTCAATTGCAATGTTAACTATTCCCATTTGTTCACAAAAATAACCTGCTAATGAGGCAAAACCTAAGATAGCAAATAATAAAAAAATATTATTAATTAGTGGGGAAATGGTACTATTTCATTCCATATTAGTTTGACCCCTTTACTTGTATTGCATTATTAATTAATTCATTAAGTTCATTAAAATAATCTTTTGATTTAATTTTTTCATCAATAATTTTTTTGATTTTAACAACTTCATCATTAAACTTTTGATCATTATCAATTATCTTGTTTTGTTTTAAAATCATTTTATTGATTTGATTAAACTTTCACTGATTAGATTTCTCAATTGCTTTTTGACTGATTTTTTGCAAATTATTATTACCTTTATGTTTTTGCTTTAAACGATTTAAATATTTAGTTAATGATGTATCATATTTATTACTAATTTTTTGTTTCTTAATATCTATCAATTCTTGAGTCACAATTTTTTTTGAAATTAAATTTTTTATTTTATTAAAGTTAAAAGTATCAATTATTCTCGCTTTATCTTCTAAATATTGATTAATTATTTTCTTTTGTTGTTGTTTGAAATCTAATTTTTCTTGAAATCTATTTTCTTGATATCTGATTTTGTAAATTTTTACTAATTCTTTGTAATCTTCTTTGTTTTGAGAAACCATGGTTTTAAATTCATTTATAATAGACATTTTTTCAATGGCTAATTGATTATTTAATTGATTAATTTCAGAGTCAAATTTATGTAAAATTGATTTTAATTTTTCATCATATATAACATTACTAATTTCTCGTCTTGTTCATTGTTCTTTTAATGAATAAATATTTTCATTTTTTAATTTCATTAATAAATTAGTTTTTATTTCAAAATTCTTTTCTAAAACATTAATACTTTCACTCAAAAACATTTTGTTATTTTCTTGTTTTTTTTCATAAATGTTTTTTAAATCTTTTAACATTTTTTGATAGCTTTTTTTAACATAACTACTTTTAGCATTATGATAAATTGATTTATATTTAGACAAGAGTGAATCAATTGAATTATCAAAATTAGTTTGAGTTTCAAAATATTCTATGTCATATTTGTAACTATTTAATTTAATAAAAGGTCTTCATTTAATAATAATAACTGATAAGGTAGATCCCAACATTACTAATCCAATTATTACATCATTAAAAGAAGGATCAGTAGGTAAAGCTATTGTACTTGCTTCAAATAAACCAAACAAGAAAGAAACAGCTAAAATACCAAACGGATTATTGCCACCAACAAGTGAAATCATAATACCAGCGAATCCTTCTCCTGGTAAATTATCAAAGTTAATAGAAAGCGGTATTGCTGCTGGAATTGTTGATGAGTAACAAATACAAGCTAAAATCCCTGAAATAGCACCAGAAATTACAAATGAAACAATACTTAATTTTTTAATGTTATAACCAGCAAATTTTGATGCTTCTTTAGAATAACCAATTGATTTTACTTTATGACCAAAAACAGTGAATTTAAAAATAAAAAATAAAACTAGAGCAATTACAAGACAAATAACTACAACTGGAATAATTGCACCAGTACCATTATTCACATCATATAACCTAAATTCATTAGGAATTGTTGTGGAATTTGCAAATGGTTGTGAATCAGTAAAATAGGTAGCTAAAACAAAAAAGGAAACAAAATAAATAATTCAATTTAAAAGGATTGCACTTACCACACCATTAATTCTTAAATAGTTTTGCATTGCTCCAACTAAAAAGGCAATTAATGAAGAAACACTCATTGCAATAACTAAAATAAATATTTGTCCTAAACCAAAACCTACTCAATTTGGAATAGAGTTATTTTTACTAATAAGTTGTGTCAAAATCACTACAACTGTACCAGCAGCTAACATTTGACCAGAAATACCGATATTAATGATTCCACATTTCCAAGCGAAATAAAAAGCAAAACCAGCTAGTGCATATGTGCCTAATTTATAAAATAAATAAGAAGGATCATTAAAACCAATAAAAAATAATTTTGTAAAAATATCCCATGGTTGATATCCTAATGCTGTAGCAATTAACAAGGCTACAATTAAAGCTATGATAATAGAAAAAACTGAGGCTAAAAATTTCCTAGAAGATTCTTTTCTTCTTCGACTATAAAAAACAGAATCTTTTTTTAATAAAAGTGAAAAATTCATTAATTACCACCTGCCATTAATTGACCAATTTTTTCTCTTGTCATTTCTTCTTTATTACCAACACCAATAAACATTCCATTATACATAACTGCAATTGTATCTGCTAGTGCTAAAATCTCATCTAATTCATATGAGATTAATAAAACAGCATTTCCTTTGGCTTTTTCTTCTAATATTTTTGAATGTATATATTCAATTGCACCTAAATCTAAACCACGAGTTGGCTGAACTAAAATAATCAATTTGTGTGCATTTGTTAGTTCTCTTGCAATGATTAATTTTTGTTGATTACCACCTGAAAGTAAACGTGCTGGAGCTGTTCCTCTAGTTGTACCACGAACATCATATTTTTTAATTAAATGTCTTGCATTTTCTTTAATGTTTTGTTCTAAAAGAATACCTAATTTTGAATTTGGATAATCATTAATGCGATTTAAAACTAAATTCATATATATTTGTTCATCTAAAATTAATCCATATTTATGGCGATCTTCAGGTACATGTGATATCCCTGAATAATATCTTTTTTTAATTGTTTTATTAGAAATATCTAAATCTAATAATTTAATAATTGCTGATTTATTTTTAAGCATTCCAGAAATAATCAAAGCTAACTCTGATTGGCCGTTTCCTTCAACACCTGCAATGGCAAAAACTTCTCCCTCATGAATCTTAAAATCAATTGCATTACTTTTGTTTTTCTTACTGAATTCATTATTAAAATTTCAAATGATGTTTTTCTTATTTGCTATTTTGTGTGACAAATTATTGATTTTCTTTTCACCATGCTTTTTAGTTAAAACATTTTTACTACCAATATGTTCAAACTTTTGAATAATATTATTAATTTCATTTCAATTACGTTTACGAAACTTTTTCTTAAGATCTTCTATTTTGGTATCAATTTCATGTTTTAAGATAACTGAATTTTCTAAATCAATTCCATGTTTAATATTATGATTTAACCTAATATTTTCAACTGTTAATTCTCTTAATTTTTTAATTTCTGGATTTTTAAAAGAAAACAATAAATTATTAGGTAATGAACTTTTATTGATTTTTAAATTTTTAACACTCAAAACTTCTTTACCAAAAGCTTTTTTACTTTCATTTTTTATAATTGAAACTTCTTTACCAACCATTAAATTAGCCATCTCTTGAATTGTTTTATCTTTAACATTGAAATCAGTAATATATTTACCTAATCTGATTATAGTAGCACGATCAGCAATTGATTTTATTTCAGCAAATTTATGAGTAATAATAATAATTGTTTTACCTTCTTCTTTTAGTTTTCTAACCATTTGTAAAAATTGTTCAATTTCATCAGGTGATAAAACAGCAGTCGGTTCATCAAAAATTAAAATATTTGAATCACGATAAAGCAATTTTAAAATTTCTGTCTTTTGTTCTTGTCCCACTGTTAAATTCGCTATTTTAGTATTAACATTCAAATTAAATTGATATTGTTTAATTAATGATTGAATTTTTTCTTTACTTTTTATAGTATTTAAAATTCCTAATTTATTAGCGTCTTCTGATCCTAAAATAATGTTTTCATACACCGAATAATTAGAAACTAATTTAAAATGTTGATGAACCATTCCTAAACCAGCATCACTAGCATCTTTAGCAGAATTAAAATATACATTTTTACCATTAATTTTAATTGTTCCAGAATCAGGATAATAAATCCCAAATAAAATAGACATTAAAGTTGATTTGCCTGCTCCATTTTCACCAATAATAGCATGAACTTCATTTTTTTTAACACGTAAACAAATATTATCGTTGGCAACAACTTTCCCATTTAGAAAACTCTTACAAATATTAATCATTTCAACAGCATATTCATTATTAAGAGGAGTTTTTTTATTTTGTTTTAACATTATTGATGACCTCCTAAAACAAAAGCTGTTGGACTTGGAATATCAATTTTTAAACTTTTTAAGAAATTTAGCAAACCAATGTAACAAGATTGAGTGAAAGAACTATCTAACAAAATACTAGTTGAACCAGAGATAACAACTTTAATCTTTTCTTTATCTGCTTGATGATTAGCTTTGATAAATTCTTTTAAGTTCAAAATATCACTTCGATCTTCACCATCAAATAAATCTACAAATTCTTGACTTAAACCAAATGGTGCTTCACCATAGTTTCATTTTTCCCCTTTTTCATCCATAAAATACATTTCATTGACTTCACTATATTTTGGTTCTAAACTTGGATCAGTACTATTGGTTAATTCTAATGCTTTATCAAGATATTTTTTTCCTTCATTTGAAATACCAACACAACCATTTTGAATATCACCAACTGCTACTGTTCCAAAACCACCTATTGAACCTGGTAATCCATCATTAGAACTAAAATTTTTAAAATAATAATTATCCTCACCAATAGGAATTTCAGGAACAATATTACCATTATTAATAATTTGAAGTGCTTTATCAGTGGCAAGCGCTAAATTTTTCATTGAAGAAAATTGCACAAATTTCCCATTCCCAATTTCTCCAAATTTACTTTTAAATGGTAAAGATTTGTTTAAAGGATCTTCTTCAACAGCTGAATCAACACCAATCAATAAACATTTTTTATTTAATTTAATAATTTGATCTAAAGTAGTTCATATTTGGGGACCAGCCACAGGCATAATTACATCAGCATTTTTATTCAATAAATTATAGGAAACTGAGGAACCAGCACTTGGACCAAAACCACCAGCAAAATAACCAATATCAGAAGTTATCATTTCTATTGGCTTATATTCAATTTCTCTTGTACCATCTAAACTTAAAAATTTGTTATTTGGTGCTTGTGTAAATTTTTCATTAAATCATTCAATTCCCTTTTGAAAACCACCCATAAATGAAGTAACGGATGAAAAAGGTAAACCACCATAAATTCCATATGTTAATTTACCATCATTATAAAATACATCTTGATATTGATTTAACAGCATCCCAACAGCAATACCAACTTGTAATGACCCTAAATCTGATCTAAAAGTAATTGATCAAGAATTTTTAGCAGCTATATCAGACTTAGAAAATTTTTCATCAAATAATAAAAAACCAGTATTTTTGAAAAAATCTTGATATTCAGCAAAAGATTGATTAATAGGGTCCTTATGAGAATATCCTGGTGTCAAGATAGCTTGTGCTCCATTATAAACTGCATTTTTATAAGCATTAATGAAACCACGTGATGTATCATCACTAGGAGTTACATAATAACTATTGAATTTATTCAGTTGCGAGATACTAAAATAACCACCTACTACAACACCTGTAGCCATGGCAATTCCACTAACAATTGCAATTTTTCCTCATAATGATTTATTCAACAGCATATATAGAGACACTTATATATATAAGTTATTATTATTATATAATAAAAACTAAATTTGGTCCAATTATTTCATTATTATTAATTTATTATCAATAATTGCTAAAAATTTATTATTTTCAAGACGATATTGCTTATTTTGTGATGTTTTCAATATGAAATCAATAATCGCTGCTATTTTATTTCGATTATTGTTTTTTTCTAAATGGAATTTTAAAAACTCATAAATTAAATAATATTTTTGTTCATCAGTAAATTTTGATCAAAAACTTACTTCAAAACCTAAATTACATCATTTTTTGAAATTTTTAATAATTAACTTATCATTTTTCTTGTTTTGCTTATTGTACTTTCTCACTTTTGTGCGAAATTGAATTAATTCATCATTATCTCAACTATTAATTAATTTCCTAACTTTATTTCTTTCATAAATATCTTGCTCATTGCTACTATCAATAGCATAATTTATCCCTTTTTCTTCACAATAACGTAATAAAGTTTGCTTTTTAAGGTGAATTACTGGGCGCTTGATTTTAAGCCCAAAAACCTCATTTTTAGGGCGAATTCCGTAAAAAAGTGCTTTTGAATCACGAGCAAATTGCATATGAGCTGTTTCTAGATCATCATTAAGGTTATGAGCTACAAAAACATGGTTATTTTGCTCAATTTTAGCAATTTCAGCAAAAAAATTGTACCTAATTTCACGTGCTAATGTCTGAAAATTGATATTTTGTTGATTTTTATAAAATTTTTTATCAATTTCTTTAACATAATATTTTATATTATGTTCCTGACAATATTTCACTACTATTTCTACATCTTTACTACTATCAGGTCTTTTGTTATAATTAACTACACAAACAGCTAAAGCTTTTCTTTTAAACATATCAAGCATTGCCATTGAATCTGGACCACCAGAAACTGCAAAAATGTATTTCATTATTTTTATTTGCTCCTACCTAGTACTTTTTTTTCTAGATCTGAAAATTCATAAAGATTAATATTTTGAATAATTGCACAAACATCATTAATAGTTTTGGAAATTTTTACTAATTCATCTTTTGAAAAATCACTTAAAACAAAATTAGCTAATGGCATTTTTTGATTTCTAGGACCAATGCCTACTCTAATTCTTTTAATATTTTCTGTACCTAACTTTTCAATAATATTTTTCATTCCATTTTGTCCACCTGAGCTTCCTGTTGTTTTTAAACGAAAACTACCAATATTAGTATCTATATCATCATAAATAATATATAAATCATTTACAGATAAACCATAATAATCAAGAAATGCTTTTACAAATTCTCCAGATAAATTCATATATGTTTGAGGTTTAGCAATTACTACTTTTTCGTTGTTGAGCATTAGCACACCAAATAAACCATTAAATTGATTTTTATCAAAAAATATTTGGTTCTTTTTAGCAAAAGCATCAATGATCTTAAAACCAATATTATGACGATTATTTTTATATTGTTCACCAGGATTACCTAGTCCGACAATTAACTTTCCCACTTTTCCACATCCTTAATATTAATAATTAATATAAAATAATGATAAAATAAAGAATATTATTTTTGAAATAATTTGTTATGAAAATTGTTATAAAAAAGAATGTTTTAAATAATATTTTAGAAATGGCTAACTTGATTATTAATGAAGATAACATTAATCCAGTTTTAACAAATATTTTAATTGATGCTTCTATAGATGAAAACAAAATCACTTGTATTTTTAGCAATGAAAATATTTCTGTAAAAATTGATATTAAAGAAAAAATACAAGTTGAGAAAAAAGGAAAAGTATTAATTAGAGCAAAAATCCTAAAAGGAATTGTTTCTAAATTGCCTAATGAAGATATCACTTTAGAACAGATAAGTAATAGTTTGAAAATATTCAATTCTACTTTTGATGCAAATGTGAATTTATTAGATGAAAATATGTACTTAAATATTAATTTTAATTTTGATTCTACTAATGAATTTCAAATTAAAAGTGATATCCTTAATGAAGCATATCGAAAAACAAATCATTGTTTAGCAAATGCCACAGATAAAAATTTAATTATTAATGGAATTTGTATTGATAGTATTAATGATGAACAATTGATCAATTTCATTACAACTGATAGTTATCGAATTGCTTTATACAAAAAAACTTTTAATGGACCAAAATTTAAAATTGTTGTTGATATTAATTTATTAATTTTTATTACACATTTTTCAAAACTAAATGAAAACATATGTTTTAATATTGAACAAAATAAAATTTATATTAAATGAGACAACATTATAGTTATTAGTAAAATTATGCTTGGTACATATCCAAACGTATATAATATTTTTAATAGTCAAGATACACAAACATCTGAATTTGCTATTAACGCAAAACAATTATTTAATGTCATAGATCGTGGTATGTATTTAGTAAATGCTGATAAGACGCCAATAACATCAATTTCTGTTAATAAAAATTTTTTAGAAGCAACATTCAAATCAATTGAAATTGGTAGTTCGACTGAAAAAACACCAATTGAATCTATTAACATTGACGAAAACATCAAATTTGTTATTAATGCCAGATTTTTAAACTCCTCATTGAGAGCATTTGATGATCATGATGTGAAAGTTACTTATACTGGGCTTAATAAACCAATTATTATTGCTGATTTGAAAGAAAAAGACTTTATTCAGTTGATTTTACCTATGAGAAGCTATTAAAATAGCGTTTATAATTAACAAAAACAACCATTTTAGCTATTTTTTCAAGAAATTAATATAAATATCCATTTACCTATTTTTTGTTGTTTATTTTATGGTTTTTGTTAGTTTTTAGCTTTTTTTTAATTTTTGTGTGAATTTCTTTGTTAGTTTAGGAAATATAAATATTACATATTTATATATTTATGTTAAAATTATTTAGTTTTTAAAACATATGTTTAAAGCATGTGATAATGTTAATTTTTCATTTAAAAGGAGCGTTTATGTCTACTGAAACAAAAAAAGAAACATATACTTCTGATAGTATTGATGTTCTTGAAGGACTTGAACCTGTTAGAAAAAGACCAGGGATGTATATTGGTTCAACTGGTGAAAAAGGTCTTCATCATATGATTTGAGAAATTGTTGATAACTCTATTGACGAAGCAATGGCCGGTTTTGCCACACAAGTAAAAGTTACTATTTGTCAAAATTTATCTATTCGTGTTGAAGATGATGGAAGAGGAATCCCAATTGATATTAATGCTAAAACAGGCAAATCAGGTGTAGAAACTGTATTAACTGTGCTTCATGCAGGTGGTAAATTTGATAATTCATCTTATAAAGTTTCAGGTGGTTTACATGGTGTTGGTGCTTCAGTTGTTAATGCTCTAAGTGATTGATTTAAAGTTTGAGTTGTTAGGGAGAACAAAGAATATTTTATGGAGTTCAAAAATGGTGGTCAAACTGTTGCTCCATTAAAAGAAATCGGTGTGAATAACAATAAAATTCATGGGACAACAATTGAGTTTTTTCCTGATTTTTCAATTATGGAAAAAAATGATTGAAATGAATCAAAAATTATTGAAAGATTAAAAGAATTAGCTTATTTAAACAAAGGTTTAAAAATTATTTTTATTTCAGAAATTTCAGGTAATAAGCAAGAATGACTTTTTAGTGGTGGGCTTAAGCAATTTGTTGAAGAATTAAATCGTGATAAAGAAGCATTAATTCAAGATATTATTTATGGTGAAAAAAATGAAAAAGTTAAAAAGGCGAATGGGAAAAATCCAGAAAATGCTGAAGAGTATGATATTACTTGTGAAGTGGCTTTTCAATACAATCGAACTTATAACAATTCATTACACTCTTTTTGTAATAACATTAACACTATAGAAGGTGGAACACACGAAGATGGTTTTAGACTTGCAATTACTAAAGTTATCAATAGGTTTGCACTTGAATGAAAATATCTAAAAGAACAAGATGAAAAAATTACGCGTGATGATGTAGTTGAAGGTTTAACTGCTATTATTTCTATTAAGCATCCTAATCCTCAATATGAAGGTCAAACAAAAGCAAAATTAGGTAATACTGAGGTTAGACAATTTGTTAATGGAATTGTAACTCAAATTTTTGAGAAATATATGTTGGAAAATCCAGAAGAAGGGCAAATCATTGTTAAGAAAGCAATGAATGCTATGGAAGCTAGAAAAAAGGCACATGAAGCACGAGAGGCAACAAGAAGAAAATCACCTTTTGCTACTAACTCTTTGCCTGGTAAACTAGCTGATTGTTCTAATCGTGATCCTGAACTGTGTGAGTTATTTATTGTCGAAGGAGATTCAGCTGGTGGTTCTGCTAAAACAGGAAGAGAGCGAGAATTTCAAGCTATATTGCCATTAAAAGGAAAAATTATTAATGTTGAAAAAGCAAAAACAGAAAAAATCTTTGCTAATGAAGAAGTATTAAATATGATTACTGCTATTGGTGCTGGCGTTGGACCGGAATTTAATATTGAAAAATTAAGATATAACAGAATTGTTATTATGACAGATGCTGATGTTGATGGTAGTCATATTCGAATTTTAATGTTAACTTTCTTTTATAGATATATGACTCAATTAATTACTAATGGTCATGTTTTTATTGCTCAACCTCCATTGTATAAAGTTTCATGATCAAAAACAGTTAAATATGCTTATTCAGACGAAGAGTTGGAAAAAATAAAATCTGAGTTAGGTAATGCTAAATTCAATATTCAAAGATATAAAGGTCTTGGTGAAATGAACCCAGCACAATTATGAGAAACAACAATGGATCCAGAAAATAGAATTTTGTTAAAAGTGACTTTAGAAGATGCAGTTTTAGCTGATAAATGTTTCACAATGTTAATGAGTGATGATGTACAACCACGTAAAAAATTTATTTCAGAAAATGCTAAATATGTCAAAAATTTAGATATTTAACTAAAGTGAGGTAAAAATTATGTCAATTGGAAAACCCAAAAAAAGCCGTTTATCACCTGAACAAATTAAAGATCAATTACAAAAAACTGTTGTTTATGATCGACCAATAGTTAAAGAATTAGAAACTTCTTTTATGGATTATGCAATGTCTGTAATTATTTCAAGAGCATTGCCTGATGTAAGAGATGGTTTTAAGCCAGTTCATAGAAGAGTTTTATATGCTGCATATTCTTTAGGGATGACTCATGATAAACCATATAAAAAATCAGCTCGTTTAGTTGGGGAAGTTATTGGTAAATTTCACCCACATGGTGATACTGCTGCTTATGAAACAATGGTTCGTATGGCACAAGATTTTTCAATGCGTTATACATTGATTGATGGACATGGAAATTTTGGTTCTATTGATGGTGATAGTGCTGCTGCTATGCGTTATACAGAAGCAAGATTATCTAAAATTTCATCTGATATTCTAAGATATATTGATAAAGAAACTGTTGAGTTTGTTGAAAACTATGATGGCTCTGAAATGGAACCAACAGTTTTACCTGCAATTTTTCCTAACTTACTTGCAAATGGTACAACTGGTATTGCTGTTGGTATGGCTACTTCAATGCCACCACATAACTTAAATGAAATTTGTGATGCTGTAAAAGCATTATCATTAAATGAAAATCTTACAATTGAAGAATTAAAACAATATATTAAAGGTCCTGATTTTCCTACTGGAGCTGAGATAGTTGGTGAAAAGGGAATTAATGATTATTTTAATATTGGTATTGGTTCAGTAACAATGAGATCTAAATATGAAATTGAAGAATTAGAAGGTGGTAAATCTCAAATTATTATTACTGAAATACCTTATATGGTTCAAAAAGTTAAATTAATTAATCGGATTGTAGAATTAGTTGATGAAAAACAAATTGAAGGAATTGTTGATTTAAGAGATGAAACAAGTAGAGATGGGATTAGAATTGTAATTGAATTAAGAAGAGATATTGTCCCTGAAGTATTATTAAATAAGTTATTCAAAACTACTAATTTACAAACTAATTTTAGTGTTAATAATTTAGCATTAGTAAATGGTGAACCTAAAGTTTTAAATATTAAAGATTTACTATTTGAATATTTAAAACATCAATATAACATTTTAATTGCTAGATATAACTATGATTTGAGAAGAGCACAAGAACGTGAACATATTCTTGAAGGTTTAGTAATTGCAGTTGATAATATTGATGAAACTGTAAAAATTATTAGAAATGCTAAAACAGATGAAGAAGCACAAAATAAATTAATTGAGAGATTTAAATTGTCTGAAATCCAAGCTAAACATATTTTAGATATGAAATTGCGTCAATTGACTGGGTTGCAAATTGATAAATTAAAAAATGAATTAGAACAATTGAAAATTACAATTATAGACTATAAAGATATTTTGGCTAATAAGAGTAGACAAATTACTATTATAGGTGAACAATTAGATGAACTAAAAAATAAATATGGTGATGAAAGAAAAACAAATATTCTTTATGGCATTACTGCCAATATTGATGATGAAGATTTAATACCTGTTGAAGATATTGTAATTACAATGAGTAAACGTGGTTATTTAAAACGAATACCAGTTGATGCTTATAAAAATCAAAATCGAGGTGGAGTTGGTATTCAAGGGTTGAAAGTAAATGAAGATGATGATGTTGAAAAAGTCATTGTAACAACTACACATACTGACTTGTTATTTTTTACTGATCTTGGAAAAGTTTATCGTATTAGAGCACATGAAATTCCTCCTGGTTCTAGACAATCAAAAGGAATTCCAGCTATCAACATAATTAACATTGAAAAAAATGAAGAAATTTTATCAATGTTACCAATTGATAATTATGAAAATAGTTTTTTATTTTTTGTAACTAAAAAAGGGATTGCAAAGCGAACTGATTTAACTAATTTTGAAAGTATTAGAGCTAATGGAAAAATTGCAATTACACTTCGCAAAAACGATAAACTATTTGCTGTTCATAAAACAAAAGGAGATAGTGAAATATTTATTGGGGCTTCCAATGGTAAATTAGTAAGATTTAATGAAGAATTAGTACGAGATATGGGAAGAACAGCTTCTGGTGTTAAAGCGATTTCACTTGAAGATAATGAATATGTTGTTGGTAGTGGTACAAGTCAAGAAGGAAAATTTGTTTTATCAATTGGTGAAAAAGGAATTGGAAAATTAACTGAAGTTGATTCTTACCGTTTAACAAATCGTGGTGCTAAAGGTGTGATCACTTTAAAAGTTACAGAAAAAACTGGTTTATTATCTTCGATAAAATTAGTTAGTGGTGATGAAGAATTATTTATTATTTCAACTTCAGGGAAAATTATTCGAATGTCAGTTAATCAAATTAAGAGTATTTCAAGAAATACATCAGGTGTTAAATTAATGAATTTAGATGACAAAGAAAAAGTAAAATCAATATCAATTTTTAAAGCTGATGAGACACAAGCACAAGATAATGAAAGTCAAGAAACTAATAATTTAGAACAACAAGGATAATAAAAGGTTTAATAATGAGTAGTTTCCAAATAAAATTTTCAAAAAAATTTGATGTTGAAAATTTAGATTTTTCAAAAACACTTGTTATTGTTCCAACATATAATGAAGCTTTGAACATAGAAAAAGCAATTAATAATTTATTAAAAATTAAAGATATTAATTTCATTATTATTGATGATTGTTCAACGGATAATACTGAAGAAATTTTAAAAGAGAAAAAATGAAACTATATTAGAAATCAAAAAAATTTGCGCTTAGCAAAAAGTTTTAAAGTTGGTATCCAATATGCCATTAATAATGGTTATAAATATGTGATTCAATTTGATGGAGATGGACAACATGATTCAAGTGCCATTCTAGAAATGGTTTATTATGCAAATAAGGGATATGATATAGTTTTAACATCAAGATATTTAGCTAATAATGAAAACATTACAACAAATAAAAAATTAGCACATAAAATTTTAAATTTAGCTTTTTTTATCAAAACATTTAGAACTTTATCAGATCCAACATGTGGTTTACGTTTATATAATTGACAAGTAATGGAATTAATGTTAAAAAATAAAAAATTGCAACCTGAGCCATCTGCAATAGCTTATTTTATTAAAAAAGAAAAAATGAAAATCAAAGAAGTTCCTACAATAGTTTATGAAAGAGAATATGGTGAATCAACTTTCAAAAACAAGTGAAAAATTTTTTCGTATATGAATCAACAATTTTGGGGTATTTTATTTTCACCTAAGAGGATAAGAAATGAATAAAATTTTCGATACTAATGTTATTGTTATTTTTGATATGGAAGTACTTTCATTTGAACTAAATCATAAAGTATTAGTACAATTTTCCGCTCGTCGTTTTAAGAACAATGAAATGACACACAAATTAGATATTTTAATTAATGAACCATATATTAAATTAAATGAAGATTTTATTAAAAGAACTCGAATTACTAAAAAACTTTTAGCTACCAAGGGAATAAGTTATCAAGAAGCACTAGGGAAAATTTATCATTTTATTGGTAATGATACTTTAGTTACTTATAAAGGTAATTTTTATTATTTACATTTATTATGAAATATGTTTGATAATAAACTAAAAAACCCAACAATTGATATTATTGATATTGCACAAGATTTAAAAATTATTCATGGCAATCCTGATAACATTTCATTAGAGGATATAGCTAATAGTTTAAATATAACTTTTAATAACCAACGCTGACATAATGCTAGTTATGATGTTTCTATAATTGAAAAAATATGATTTAAAATAAAATCAATTGTAAGAAAGGTAGAAGATTATGAAGACGAAGATTACTAAAGCAGTTATCCCAGCAGCTGGATTTGGTACAAGGTTTTTGCCAGCAACAAAAGCCATTCCAAAAGAAATGTTTCCTATTATTGATAAACCGACAATTCAATTTATTGTTGAAGAAGCAATTGAAAGTGGTATTACCGATTTATTAATTATTGTTAGTAAAAATAAAAATCCTATTCTAGATCATTTTGATTATAACTTTGAATTAGAACAAAAACTTTTGGAAAAAAATAAACATAAAGAAGTCAGCTTAATTAAAGATTTTACTAATAAAATTAGAATCCAATATATAAGACAAAAAGAAACATTAGGTTTAGGTCATGCTATTTTATTAGCAAAAGAATTTGTTAATAATGAACCATTTGCAATTTTATTAGGAGATGATGTTGTATTTAAGGAAAAGAAAGATCAACCAGCTATTTTACAATGTATCAATGCTTTTGATAAAGTACATTCATCAATTGTTGGCGTACAAGAAGTTGAAGATGACAATGTTAGTAAATATGGAATTGTTGATCCAAAAAATCTTAAAGACATTAGTACTGGTTTATTTCAATTAAAAAGTGTAGTTGAAAAACCTGATAGAAAAGATGCCCCTAGTAATTTTGCTATTCTTGGTCGTTATGTTTTAACCCCTAAAATTTTTGATGAACTAAAAAATACCAAAAAAGATATTAGAAATGAAATTGAATTAACTAATGCAATCCTTTCTTTGATGAAAAAAGAAAAAGTATATGCAAAACAGTTTACAGGAAAGCGTTTTGATATTGGTTCTAAATTAGGTTATGTAAAGTCTTTTATTTACTTAGCTGCTAAAGATAATGATATTAGTTTAGATATTAAAAACTATATTTTAGAAGTCTTTCAAAAATAATTTATATATCTATAATATATAATATGAGCTTAAAACATGTAATTGATTGAGAATCAAGTATAATTTAAATATAACCTTTTTTATTATTTGTATATGAGGGCTTTTATATGTTTGGTTTCAAAAAGAATAAAAAAACAACACAAATAAAAAATAATAATGAGTTTTATGATAGAAATGGTCCAGTGTATCAATCAACTGATCATTATGGGGTAAAACCTGAATATTTTGATTATGATAAAATTCAGTTGAATAAATTTTTAACAGATGATGAAACATATCGGAATAAAATCGCTTGAGATAATTCTGTTTGTGATAAGTTTGGAAACAGAAAATGTAAAGGTACATGTTGCTATGAAAAACGATATATTAGTGACATGAATGCAATGAATGAAATTAACAATGATATAGAAAACAAATTAGAATTAGAATCTTTTTCTGCTTTAGCTCATGCTAGGAAAGCATATGATGAAAACAAAAAAGATTTTATCAACTATGATGGAACTCATCTTGGACATTTTCAAAAACCAGAAGACCGAGGCGAAAAAATCTCTTCCTTTTTTAGTTTGCAAAAAACAAAGCCAATGGTGGATAAATATGGTTTATGTGAAGAAGATTATCAAAATATTTCAAAAAATATTGCTGATCAAGCATATGCTATTTCTAATGAAACTCGAAGAATGCTATTGGATCAAAAAACTAAAGTACTTAATCTAGATGATTTAAGGGATCATCATATTAATTCTAATATTGAAGCACAGCCATATCAAAACAACAAAATCTATCAAGAAAAAGATTTCTTTTGAAAATTACGTAAGAACCCGGATGCTGGGACTGATCCAAAAATTATAGCACAACACAGTTTTGATAATTTAATTAGAGAAACCAACAACCTAAATCAAAAATTACAAAAGAATATTTCTACTAATGAATATAATATTAATGCAATCAATAATTATCAAGATTATATTAATCAACATTCTAGATTAAAAGAACCTGAAAGCATTATAGATATTGCTCGCGAACAAGTGATGAATGAATCAAAGCAAGCAAATGATACAATTGATCTAGATAAATTGACTCCTTATAATGTTGTTAAACCAAATATTAGAGTTAATAAAAATAATAAAAGAAATATTACATTATAGACAGTTTTAAAAAAATTGCCCACTTTCATTATATAAATTTTTTTCATATTCAGTAGGTGTAAATCATTTACCATCTATTTTGGTTAATCTTTTATTATTGTGAAATTCAACATAATTTGTCATATTTAGTTGTACCTCATGGTTCTTAATTAA
>CAJGBT010000021.1 GCA_904501665.1 uncultured Bacilli bacterium
ACAATAAATGGTACAAATATGCAAATTATGATAAACTTAGATACAACTAGTATGAAAACAAGCAATCCGACTACTAAACAATTATTAAATCAAATCATTAATGATCAAAAGAATGATAGAGCATTAATTCACCAAATAATTGATGATCAGAAAAAGGATAGAGCATTAATTCATCAAATAATTGATGATCAAAAGAATCAACAAGTCTTAATTCATCAAATAATTGATGATCAACAATTAATGAGACAAGATATTAGTTCAATTAAACAAGACATTGTTGAAATTAAAGCTGATGTAAATGTTTTAAAAGATGATGTAAAAGACATTAAAGAACGTTTAACTGTACTTGAAAATGAAGCCATTAATCATGGCTGAAATATTGCTAGAAATTAAACAAGAAATTAAAAGTTTTTAATTATTGTATTATGATTAAAAGATTTAATATTTTTTATATTAATCCTTTTGTTAGTTTCAAAAAATATTTATATTCCTTAAATTAATAAAATAGTTTTCTTTTATAAAAAAATGTATTTTCTATTTCTAATAAACGATTGTATTTTGCTAAGCGCTCACTTCTACTAAAAGATCCAGTTTTAATATAATCAGCTTGACATGCTACTGCTAGATCGGCTATAAAGGTATCTTCTGTATCACCACTCCGATGAGAAATAATGATTTTTTGTTTTCCTTGTTTAGCTGTTTTAATAGCTGTAATAGTTTCATAAATAGTTCCAATTTGATTTGGTTTAATAATAACAGCATTAGTAGCTTTTAAATTAATCCCATTCTGAATTAATTTATTGTTTGTACAATATAAATCATCGCCGACTATTAATAATCGGTCATTAACAATTTTATTAAATTTAATAAAGCCTTTTCAGTCATTCTCATCAAACGGATCTTCAATTGATATTATTGGATATAGTTTAATTAATGATTGATAGAATTTAATTAAATCATCACTAGAAAAAGTGGCTTCTTTTTTATTCATTTCTTTACTTATGTAAGCTTTTTTAAAAAAATAATGATCTCTATCAAAAAGAGTACTAGCTGCAATATCAAGAGCAATTGCAACATCATGACCTAATTTATAACCAGCATTCATAACACTTTTTTCAATAAAATCAAAAACTTTATAACATGATTTGAAATTAACATCATATCCACCCTCATCTCCTTTTGCATTAGAAAGATGATTTTTCTTTAAGATTTTTCCTAATTCATAAAAGCACTCACTTGCAATATCACATGCTTGGCTAAGGCTTTTTGTTTTTAAAGGTACTATCATAAACTCTTGAAAATCTAAGAAATTATTAGCATGCATTCCGCCATTTACTATATTAACCATAATTTTAGGTAAACTTATTTTTTTATTTTGGTTTTTAGAAAAAAATTTAGCTAAATATAAAAATAAAGGAATATTCATTAATTTAGCTGCTAATTTGGCTATTGCCATAGAAATAGCAATCAAACAATTACTTCCTAATTTAGATTTATTATCTGTGCCATCAAATCTAATTAATAATTTATCTATGTCAAATTGATTAAAAGGGGATTTACCTATTAAGATAGGTTTAATTTTTTTATTTATTAAATTAATAGCGTGGTTACATGTTTTTCCATCTAGTTTTAGCCCGTTATCTCTTAACTCAATTGCCTCCTTAGATCCAATTGATGTTCCTGATGGTACTAAACTCTTAACCATTACTTTATCACAACATAACTGTAACCCTATTGTAGGGATCCCTTTTGAGTTAAATTGTTTAAAAGCAAAAACATCAGTTATTTTAAAATCTTTTTTACTTGCTTTCATATCATTTTGTGACTAATGTTAAAGCAACTTTCATCATATTAATAAAAGAGGTTTGTCGTTGGTGTGCATCCATTTTTTTATTATGATCAATTACTGAGTCTGAAATTGTTAATAGGGTTAACGCACTTTTTTTGTTAGCAAGAGCATTAACATATAGGCCAAATGCTTCCATCTCAACTGCATATATTTTTTGTAGTTTAATTAAATTATCAATATATTCTCCATTTGTTCTACCATAAAATGCATCTGAAGATAACACAAGCCCATCATAATATTTTAGTCCTTCTTGTTTGCAAGTATCAAGGACTAATTGATGTAAATCTGATGAACAATTCAATGTTTGATTTTTAACATCAATTTGCATGTTTTTAGCATAAGAAGAATCACTAATAGCTTGAGAAGCAATTACCAATTCACCCAACTCCATTGTTGGTAAAAAACAACCACAAGATCCTATTCTAATAATTGCATCAACATCATAAAAATGAAATAATTCATAAGAATATATTCCAATTGATGGAATCCCCATTCCATGACCACCAATCGTTACATCATATCCCTTATATTTTCCAGTAAAAAACAACATTCCTCTAACATCACTAACTAGTTTATAACCATCATCTAAAAAGTTTTCACAAATAAATTTTGCCCGTAATGGATCACCAGCAATTAATACAATTTTAGCTATTTCATTTTTTTTTGCTACTATATGTGGTGTCATAAATTTAAAAATTACCTATAATAATATCAATATTATTATATAATATTGTATGTTTAATTCTATATTTATATTAGATAAAAGGATTTTTATATGGCTGTACAACAAAGAAGAGTTTCAAAATCAAGAAAAGGAATGCGAAGAAGTCATCATCATTTAGAAGAAGCAACTGTTGGTAATTGTAAAAATTGTGGTGCTCCTAAATTACCTCATCGTGTTTGTTTAGAATGTGGTTACTATAAAGATAAAGTTGTTTTAAAAGTTTAATAATTTTATGAAAAAAAATAAAAATAGTGTTGAAATCATAAATATTAATAAATATATTGAAAGAAAACCAAAAGAAGAAATATTTAATCGGAAGATATTCATTATTAGTATGATTGTCATTACTTTGGCAATTGTTATTGCAATGTCAATTGTTTTCTTGATTATATTTTTAAGATAATTAAATTATGGAAAATAAATGTATTTTTTGTGAAATAGTTAAAGGGAATATTCCTTGTAAAAAAATTGCAGAGAATGAAAATGCAATTGCTTTTTTAGATGCTAAACCAATTACTAATGGACACACATTAGTAATTCCAAAAAATCATTGTACTGATTTAGCTACATGTAATAGCGATATTTTAAAAGATGTAATATTACTAGTACAAAATGTAAGTCGTAAAATTGAAGCTTGTAAAAAACTAGATCCTTGAGGATTTAATTATTTATCAAATCAAGGAAAAATTGCAGGTCAAGAAATATTTCACTTTCATGTGCACATTATCCCAAAATATGATACTAAAAACGGTTTTTATTTTAGTGTTAATAAAGATAAACAATTAGAAGCAATTGATGATGTCTTTAGTTGAATTAGCAAAAAATAATAATTATTTAATTACTCTTTTTTTCTATTTGTGTTTTTATTAAATCTAAAAATTTGTTTAACTTATAAATTGTGGTTTTTTCTGAACCTGTTTTTCTAACAGCAATTGTATTAGTATTAATTTCTTCATTACCAATGATAATTTGATAAGGAATCTTGGAAACTTGAGCATCTCTTATCTTTCTAGACATTCTTTCATCACGATTATCTATACGTGATCTAATTAAATTACTTCTTAAAAATTCATTTACTTTATTTGCATATTCTAATTGTTCATCAGAAACTGGAATAATAATTGTTTGTTGTGGTGAAAGTCATAGTGGTAAATTTCCTTTAGTTTGTTCTAGAATTATTGATAATAATCTTTCATATGTTCCAACTATACCTAGGTGAATCATAATAACTGGTTTGAACTCTGATTTTTCATTTTTGTATTCTAGTTCAAAACGTTTTGGTAACAAAAAGTCCAATTGGATTGTAGACATTGTAATAATACGACCTAAATTAGTTTTTACTTGAAAATCAATTTTTGGCCCATAAAAAGCAGCTTCACCTATTTTTTCAATAAAGTTAATTTGTTTTTCTCTTAGCATTTTACGAAGGTTATTTTCAGCTAAATCTCACATTTTTTTATCATTATGAAATTTTTCACTATTGTTTGGGTCATGTAAGGAAAGGTCTACTTGATAAATTTTGCATCCTAAACCAGCGTAGGCTTCATTAATAATTTTGTAGCAATTAAATACTTCTTGTTCAACTTGTTCAGGAGTACAAAAAATATGAGTATCTTCTAACACCATTTCTCTTACTCTTTCTAAACCTGTTAATCCACCAGATGATTCATAACGATGTAACATCGATTCTTCGCATAACCTCACTGGTAATTGTTTATATGAGTAAATTTTCTTTTTATAAATTAAAATATGATGAGGACATGTCATTGGTCTAAGAATCAATTGTTCGTTATCGATTTGCATTGGTGGAAAAATGTTTTCTTTATAATGAACTCAATGTCCTGATTTTTTATATAAATCAATATTTCCTAGAATAGGAGTATTAGTATTGTCAAAGCCATATTTAAATTCTAATTCAGATAAAAAATTCCGAATTTCCTTTTTGATAATACTACCATTTGGTAATCAAATTGGTAAACCCTGACCAGCTAATTGATCAAAAGTAAATAATTCTAAATTTTTACCAATTGTCCGATGATCAGATTCTAATCTTTCATTATATTCTTTAATAAAATCATCTAATTTATCTCTACTATCAAAAGCAACACCATAGATTCTAGTTAATTGTTCTTTGCTAGCATCTCCTAATCAATACGAACCACCAACATTCATTAATTTAAATGCTTTAATGATATTTGTTTTTACAATTTCATCTTGACTAGTTAAAAATAAATTATCATTAATTTTAGCTACATAGTTAACTGATTTTATATCTTTTTTAATTAGATAAGAAAGATATTTATTGTTTTTAAACAACTTAAGGGCATGTTCTTGATCTACTTTATCATATTCAATTTTTAAAGCACCTGATGTCAATTTATTGAAGGCACGCTCAATCTTGCTAAAATCATTAGTAGAAATATTTTTTTCTGTTAATGATAGATCAATAAAAAAACCATCATCATTAACTTCCCAATTACAAATGGTAGCAAAATCATAAACTTTATTAATTGCAATTGCTAGTAAAAAAGCAGATAATTCATTTAAATTTGAGTCTATTTTCATATCAAATAACCATATAAATTATACCATTGTCTTAATAAGGTGCTGAATCAATTAAAAATAAATTAATATCTATATTTATCTATTATTTACTATGGTAAAAAAAATCTATTTTTTTTCATATTTTTTAAAAATTAATAAAAAAAACAAAAAAATCATTATTTTTAGTCTTTGTTTATGATGAGGAGTATAAAAGGAGGAAAATGATTCATTACATTATAGGGAAAATTTCATACATAGGGAATAAGTTTATCATCTTTGATTCAAACTTTATTGGTTATAAAATTAAGATATTAGAAAATCATCAATTCGAAAAACAAAAAACAATGAGATTGTATACACATAAAATTAATAAAATTGATCCTAAAAATAATATTATTGAAGAGATATATGGATTTGAACATTTGATACAAAAAACTTTGTTTGTTGATTTGTTATCAATTAATGGAATTGGTACAACAATTGCATCAAATGTTTTATCAAATTATGACCCAAAGGAAATTATTGATTATATAACAAACAATGATATTAATAAATTAAAAGAAATCAAAGGATTAAACGAAAAGAAAGCATTATTAATAACAGCAAATCTAAAGTATAAATATCAAAATAGTTGATATCTAGAAAATAAAACAAATTTTAATAAGGATGCTAATGACTTAACTTATGCCTTAACTGAACTAGGATATAGTAAGGAAGATATTAAAGTAGCAATGGATTTTTATGGTCAAAATAAAACCATGCCATTAAATGAATTAATTTCAAATTCAATTAAATTAATTGCAAATGGAAAAATAAATCATGCATAACTATATTTTAAGACCAACAAATTTTAATGAGTTTAAAGGAAAACAAAATATTGTTGATAATCTTTTAGTTTTTATTCAAGCAGCTATTAAAAATAAAAAGCAATTAGATCATATTCTTTTATTTGGTTTACCGGGTACTGGTAAAACAAGTATGGCTTATGTAATTGCTAACTATTTATCTAAAAAATTAAAAATCATACAAGGAACACAAATTAAAAAGATTCAAGATTTAATAAACTTCTTATCTTTGTGTTGTGATGGAGACATTGTTTTTATTGATGAAATTCACGCACTTAATATTGAATCAATGGAAACACTTTATAGTGTTTTAGAAGATAGTTGTATTGATGTAAAAATAGGCAAAGATAATAACTATAAGTTTGTAAGAATTGATATACCAAAAATAACTATTATTGGAGCAACTACCAATATTAATAAAATTCCCAAACCATTAGAAGAAAGATTTGGTATCAGTTTTTATTTTGATTTATATAATGAACAGGAAATGGAAGATATTATTAAATCAACGGCAAATAAGTTGGGTTTAGAAATCAGTGAAAACGATATCATATTAATTACATCTCATTCCAAGGGTACCCCAAGAATAGCAAATAAGATTTTAAGACGGATATTAGATTATAAAAATATTTATCCCAATTTAGAAATAAAAGAAGTTTTAAGTTTAATTGGTGTTTATGAATATGGATTGGATAAATTAGATATAGCTTATTTAAGATCTTTTAGTACAAATACTTACTTAAGTTTAAAAACAATTGCTGCTATTTCTGAAATAAATATTCAAACTATAGAAAATAGAATTGAACCATATCTTATTAAAAGTAATCTAATTACTAAATCGCATCAAGGGCGTTCATTGACATATGAGGGAGAAATGATGTTAAAAAATCTAAACAAAAAAATCAATTAATTTAATGTTTTTAAATTGTTTTTTTGATTTAGCAAAGGTTTTAGTTACAATAACTTTCTTACCTGTTGGTTTCAAGCTATTTAATTCTTTAGGTATTTTTTCATCAAATAATCAAATACTATCTTTTGGTTGAACCATATTTAATAGTCAGCTTAGTTGTCCAACATCATTATAATTTAAATCAATAATTTTCTTTTCTTGATCATATCAAATATATGCAAAAGGATTAGCTAAGAATTGATAACCATATGATTGGTATATATCAATAATAGATTGAATATAATTTATAGGATTGTTGACACCAATCAAGTTATTTTCGCAATTTTTTTCAATTGAGTTAATAATCTCATTCTTAGGTTCATTTCAAGTCATAATCATTGGGGTTGGATATTCACCAGCAATGAAGTTATATTCATATTTAATTGTATTATCAATTAAATCAAAATGCTTATCATAAAAGCTTCAATTTTCAGCTTGTAAAATGACACTATCATATTTACTAACTAATTGTTCAAAAACATGGCCTAAAAGTTTTGTTGCATAACCATGATTTTGAAATTCCTTTTTAGTAGCAACAGCACAAACATTGGCGATTGTATATGTTTGTTCATTATCAACAATATTTTTAACACCAACGCAAACTATATTTACTAATTGGTTCTCAATAAACCCACCATAAGATTCTTCTAGATTTAAAATATTATCAAAAATTTTTTCAACCTCAACTAGATTACCTGCAAAATTATTGTGATAAATAATTTTAAGTTCTTCTTTATATTTAGATAAATCTTTTTTAATTAAATATTCTTTTGTCATAATAATAAAATTATAAATTATTTTTTAAATCAATATCTTTTAATTTCGTAAATTGGATGATATGAATGTTTAGAAATAGCTAATGCTTCAATAGCACCATCATCTTGTCTATCAATATAAGGACAATTAATATTGTTTTTAATCAAATTATTTTGAATTAAAAATTGATGTACTCCTCTTAAGTCATGGTTAGCTTTTTCAATAATTATTTCATAAACATTTTTTCTTAAAAATCCTAATGTTACACCAACAATTTGATTTTCAAAATATAATACAATACCACTGAAATTTTTATTTTGATTTAAAAAGTTAGTAAGAAAGTTTCTATAAATTTCAAGTTCATATTCTCGGTATTCATCACCATAATTTTTCATATGGTACTCAAAATAATTGAAAATATCTTTTAAAGCCACTTCTCTAATATCCTTAATTATTGTTTTAGAAGCAAAATTATTAATAAAAAAATTAAGGTGATTCCGTTTTTTTTGCATCTTTTTACCAACAAAAGTTTTTAATGAATTTAATTCATAAATATAGTTACTAATAACTTTACTTTCAAAAAGATCATAAGATGCAAAACCAAAGTCATTCACCATTTCTCAAGAAAGATTACCACCCAAAAATTCTTCATTAGAATTGTTTAAAATTAATAAATCTTTTTTGATGTTTTCTTTAAGATTATCAATGTTACTTTCCTTATCATAATATACTTGTGAAAAGTATCAATAGTCAGTAGCATCTGGAAAAAATTTTTTATCTAATTTAACATACAAAACTATTTCTTTATTATTAAGAATATTAAACTTTAAACTTAATCCATAATAGGGAAATGTTACTAATTGAATAGGAGATAATCATTGCTCTTTAAAGTTGTGCTTTTCAATTAACTCAACTAAGTCTAAAAAATTATCCCAACATAAATCTTGCATATAAAAAATAGGTATCTTCTAAAAAATTAACGCTTTGTAAATTGTGGGCTACGACGAGCACCATATAAACCAAATTTTTTTCTTTCCTTAACTCTAGCATCTCTAGTAGTAAGTCCAACTTTTTTTAACATTGGTTTATATTCTGGATTTACTTGAATCAAAGCTCTTGCAATTCCTAATCTAATAGCACCTGCTTGACCATTAAAACCACCACCAATTGCTTTAACAAAAATATCATAATTTGCTTTTGTGTTAGTAACTACTAATGGTTGTTCCATATCTTGAATAACTAATGAATTAGGAAAATAATCTTTAGGTGTATGACCATTAATAGAAATATTTCCTTTACCTGGTACTAATTTAACTAGAGCAATTGAACTCTTTCTTCTTCCTATACCTTTATATTCAACATTAGCCATTTTTAAATACCTCTTTATAACTTAATTTCAACTGGTTGTTGTGCTTGATGATTATGAATATCATTTTCATAAACATGTAATTTAGTAATGATTTGACGTGAAAGTTTATTTTTAGGTAACATTCTCTTAACTGATTTTGTTATTAATTCAATTGGGTATTTATTAACCATTTCACGACCACTTCTTTTTCTAAGACCACCCATATAGTGTGAGTGAGAATATCAAAACTCATTGTTTAATTTATCACCAGTCAAAACTACCTTATTAGCATTAATAACTATAACATGATCACCACAATCAACATTTGGAGTTCATGTTACCTTATCCTTTCCTCTTAAAATATTAGCAAGCTTAACTGATAACTTCCCTAATACTAGGCCAGTTGCATCAATTATGTATCATTGACGATTAGCATCCATTTTTTCTTTTGTAATCATTGTTGTTTTTTGCATAATATTCTTCCATCTCAATCTTATATAATAAGATTAAACGGTAAAATTATAACAAAAAAACTAAAATTAAACATAAAATAATACAAAAATTAACTTTTTTTATTATCTTTCCAACCATAAAAGTCTTTTATAGCTTCATTTGTAACATGAAAATAAGCTCTAAATAAATTGCTTTTACCTAGCTTAATACCACCAAAATATCGCACAACAATAATTCCAATATTAGATAAATTATTTTTTTCTATTAAGGCAAGTATTGTACTATGAGCAATACCTTTAGGTTCAGTATCATTAAAAATTTTATATTTTAATCCATTTTCATTAATTTTATAGCCATAACATATCTGTTTTGCTTTTTTATGTTCCTTAATAATCATTTGATGTTTTATTTCAAACTCCTCAACTGATTCAACCTTAAAAACAAAAGCTAAAAACTTTGATTTATTAATCTCATAATAGAAAGGAGGCATTAGGTCTTGCAAATCTTTTTTCATTTTAAAAATTATTATAAAAAAATATTTACCAAAATAAAATTGTTCCAATCAGAACTTGTTTTATTTAATTTATTAATAATATTATTTTCTTTAACAGAAATTATTAAAAAAAATAACTATATATTCTTTATTTTTTTAATTCCTGCAATATTATTAATGATTTATGCTATTCATTCTTGAAAATGAGTTATTGTTATTTTTGGTTTTCTAATAATTATCAGTTTATTATTATTTTTTTTAAATTCAAATTTTTCCTTTCATAATCTTGATCATCTCTTTAATTTCAAAAATAATCCTAGGTTATTAATGCAACAATACATTGACAATAATTATAATGATAATGTTGCAAGTTGTATAAAACTATTGCTTTTTAATGAAAAAAATTATGAAACTACAATTTATCAAAATATTATAAAACTAAATATCGTTCATTTATTTGTTGTGAGTGGGGTACATTTATCTGCTCTTATTTCATTAGTTAATTTTTTATTTAAAAAATGAAAATGAGCTAAAAATATTATTTCAATATTAGTAGCTTTATTTTTAATGTATATGACCAATTTTTCTATTAGTGCTATAAGAATTGTTTTGACATTATTATTAAGTTTATTCTTAGCTAATAAAATGAATAAATTAAATATTATCATTTTAAGTGCTATTATAATTTGCCTACTAGCTCCTAATGATGCAGTCAGTTTTGGTTTTATATTAAGTTATATGTCAGTTATTTTCATATTAATAATAAATAAGATATTTGATAATCAAATTATTAAAATTTTTATTATAAATATAGCATTATCTTTAGCGTCACTTCCTTTTAATATTTATTTTAATCAAGCATTTAATTTATTTGGTTGAATCTATTCTTTTGCTTTTGGACCCTTAATTATTTTTATTTATATAATTTCTTTATTTTTTTGTTGAATTCCATTTTTATTTAATGTCTTTGAATTTATTTATATTAATTTAATTGAATTAATAAAAAACTGTGTTAATAATAATCATCTAATAAAAATGAAAATAGATAAAAATATTTTATGTTTATTGAATTTTATCTGATGTTGTTTAATTGATATTTATTTATTTAAAAATTATCAAAAACCAAAAAAATTAAATTTAAATTATTTTAATAATGTTTAATAACTTTAAATTACTTTTCTTATTAATGCTAAAGTTAACAATTAAGTATTGATTAGGTTTTATTTTTTTAATTAAATTTGAATCAAAACAAACTAATTCATAATTGATCATATTGGTATTAAATTTAACAAATAACATCGGGGAGCCGAATCTAGTTGTTATTTGTCTAATACTATTAACATAAATTAAATAATTTTTATTTTCAGTTATTGTTTTCAAATCAAAATCTTGTAAACAATATTGTTGAGAATAGGCTTGAAAGTTTTGCTGCCAAATATTATTTGAAAAAGAGAAACCTAAATATTGATATTCATAATTACTCTTTGTTAGTTCATCCATTTTTAAATTATCTTCTTTAAGATTTAGCCCAAACAAAAAATCAGCATTATCATTTTTGAAAGAACCATTCTCAATAATTTCATCTAAATTATTTAAAAGAAACAATCGATCGACATTAAAAATATCAAAAGCTCCAACTTTAATTAAAATTTCTATTGTTTTTTTGTTAATACTTGCTGAAAGATTTACTATTGTTGAAACATAATCATCAAATTTAGTTTCTACACGAGTAGCAATGATTTTTTTAGCAATTTCATAACCAATGCCTTTAATATTAGATAAACCAAAAATGATTCCTTTTTGGTAAGCACTAAAATTGACTTCTGAATCAACAATTGAAACATTATAAATTTTGATACCAAAACGTTTGGCTTCTAAAATATAACTACTAATTTTATCAAATGAATTATCACCAAATTTTAATAATGATAAATGAAATTCTAAAGGATAATAATATTTTAAAAACATCATTTGGTAAGAAATATAAGCATAAGCTAATGAGTGAGAGTGATTAAAACCATAATTTGCAAATTCTAATAGGTAATTAAAAATTGCTAATGCTTGTTCATTAGAATAACCATTTTGAAGTGCACCAGTGAGAAAATTATTTTTTGTAGTTAATATTAGCTCTTCTTTTTTCTTAGATATAGCTCGTCTTAAGATATCTGCTTGACCAGCACTAAAACCACCAACTGATTTAATTAATTCAATTACTTGCTCTTGATAAATACAAAAGCCTAATGTTGGTTCTAAAATTGGTTTGATTTGTTCATTAATATAGTGTGGTTTCAGTTCTCCACTCTTGGTCTTTACATAATTATTAATCATAGCTTGTGGACCAGGACGAAATAATGCAGAAACAATAGAAATATCTTCAATGCTATTTACTTTTACTTTTTTCAATGTATTTCTCATCCCATGAGACTCTAATTGAAAAATACCAATCGTATTTGCTTTTGTAATTTCATTAAATAATTTTTGATCATTCAAATCTATTTTATTTAAATCAATTTCTTGATGATGGTTATTTTTAATCATCTCAAGAATAGTTGCAATAATTGATAAGTTTTTTAAACCTAAAATATCAATTTTAATTAATCCTATTTTTTCAATGTATTCCATTGATATTTGAGATAAATTTCAATCATCAATTCCTTTTTGAATAGCAACATCCTCATAAATAGCTTTATTAGAAATAATAATACCAGCAGCATGAGTAGATACTTGCCTAGGAATATTAATCAATGAATGAGCAATATCAAAAAGTTCAGGGTACTGTCTATAAAATACTTTTAAATCTTGATTATTATCAATAGCTTGCATTAAATTATCATCAAAATCTAAACTAATTAATTTAGAAATTTTATCAATTATTTTTAATTCAATTCCTAAAACTCTACCAACATCTCTAATTGCCATCTTTGCTTTGATTCTTTGAAAAGCGGCTATATAGCAAGTATTATTTAGTTGATATTTATTAAATATATAATCTATTAACATTTGACGCTTAGTATCCATTACATCTATATCGATATCAGGTAATGATATTCTTTCTGGGTTTAAAAACCTTTCAAAGTATAAATTATTAACTATGGGATCAATAGTAGTTATATCAAGTGCAAAAGCAACCAATGAACCTGCAGCCGAACCTCTTCCAGGACCAATCATTATTTGATGTTTTTTTGCATATTGAACAAAATCTTGAACAATTAAAAAATAATCATTAAATTTCATTCTATTAATAATTTCTAATTCATAAGCTAATCGATCAGCATATTTTTTAGAAATAAATCCATCTAATAAATTTAACTTCTTACGTAGGCCACTAACACATAATTCTTTCAATCATTGCTGTGAATTAATGTTGTTTGGAGTTTCATATTGTGCTAACTTAATTTCATTGTTGTTAAGTTTTCAATTACATTGTGATAATACTTGATATGTTTTATCAATTAAGTTTTTATCAAATTTTACAAGCGCTTCATCATATGTTAGGAAATAGTTATTTTCTTGTACTTTACAATCATAATAATTAATTTCATTTTTAATACTAATTAATGATTTATAGGTTTTAATATCTTTTGGTTTTAAATAATAAACATCATTAATTGCTAATTCTGATATTAAATAAAAATCTTTAATATTGATTTTTAAATTACCTTTTTTTAAGATCACAATTAAATCTTGACAATAATTTTCTAATTGATAATCCTTGTTAGTTTTATCAAATGACGATATTCTTAGTAAATTACAATAACCTGTGTTATTTTTAGCTATTAAAATAAAATGATTATCCAAATAATTAACTTCTAATCCAATAATAGGAATTAAATTATTTTGTTGACATTTAAAATAAAATTCAATACATGAGCTCATATTTTTATCAACTAATAATATAAATTTATTTTTATTTAATTTAGAAATAGCTATTAAGTCATCAATACTAACACAAGACTCTAATAACGAGTAATATGAGCAAACTTTATTGATGAATTCACTAGCCATTATTTTTTAGATCTTATGATTGCTTTAATTTCTTCAATTTCTACATCAGTTAAATCTTCAAACTCAAGTTTATATTCTAAATCTTCAATTGATAAATTTTTAAATTTGGAATTACTATTATCCAAATTTAAATTTTCAACATTAAAAACTTTAGTTGGTTGAACTTTTGTTTTTTCATATTGCATGTGCTCTTCTTCGGCACTAAATCTAAAAGTTTTTTTATTACTCACAGTAACTCCTCATTTTGATAAGTAAATTTTACCATAAAAAGAGATGAAAACTAATCTCGATAACGATACTTTTCTAATTTTTCTTGATATTCATTGATATCTTGATTTCTAAATTCTTTATTTCTAGCAATATCAATGTTGGCAATTTTCTTGAAATTAACTTTTTTAATTATTCAAGCAGTAATAAAAATTATTCAACAAACAATAATTAAAATCATCAAAGCAAGTGATACTCATCTAGTAATATTAAAAGCATCAAAAGAATTGGAAGCTACTAAAGCATCATGAACATAAGATCATAAATTTAATGAATTTAAAAATGGTTCTATTCAAAAGTAAATACCAAATAAAGTAGCTAAAATAATAGAAATAGGTATTGCTATTACTAATAAAGCATTTGAAAAGAATTTGGCAACACGAGAAATTATTTTATAAAAAAAATACATAATCACCTATTTATAGATACTATATTATTATATATTAATTCCTGTTTTTTTCTCAATAATGAAATAATATTTTTTTGACTTTTTGTCTTTGATTGCTGAAATTATAAATAAATCATTTTCTTTTTTATAATTATTTGATGATAATCTTTTGATTTTAAATTCTTCCTTAAATCAAGTTTTCATACTAGATTTATTGTCAAAATCATACATATGAAAATATTTATTAAAAAAATCTTTACTAATAACATCTTCATTTACACGATAGGTAAAGGCATTAATTTGAGCTACTTTTAATTTTTTATCATCTTCATCATATATTTTTCCTACTAGATATTCTAAAATATTTTCTAATGCAATAAAACCTATTATTTCTTTTGAGTTATTATTTTTCTTAATCAATGCCATATGACATTGATTGACTTGCATCTCTTGTAATAAATCATCTAAGTTTTGATACTGACTAATTTTGATAATAGGTCTAATGATAGATGCTAAATCAAAGTTGTTTTTATTAATCATTCATTGTTCAAAAAAATTTTTATATGTGATCATCCCGATGAATTTATTGTTTTTAATAACTGGTAATCTACTAAATTTAGTTTCAATAAACACATTACTTATTTTTTGAATACTTAATTTAATGTCTATTGCTTTGATATCCTTAATAGGTTTCATTACATTAATAATTCTAGTATCATCAAATTTAATGGCATTTCTAACTAATGTAGCTTCACGACTACCTATTTCGCCTTCTTGTTTTACAATTTTTACAAAAGAATGTAAGTCTTGTTCAGTAATATTTTTTTTATGTTTTTTCGGAGTTAATAAAGTTAATATTCAACTGATAGGTCAAAATAAAAAATATAAAAATAAAGCAAAAAGAATTGTCTTTCTTAAGAATAAAATATCATATTGTCTTGCTAATGTTTTTGGTAAAAATTCACCAAAAAATAAAAGTAAGAATGTGACAATTCCAGTTGCTAATCCTGCTGCTAATGACTCAGCATTAGGCACACTAAATCTTAAACAAATATTAGTAAATAATAAAGTAGATAAAGTTGATGCAGCTACAGCAACTAAATTATTCCCAATAATTGTTGAACATATAGACATTTGAAAATGTTCGATTAAAAAATTAATTTTCTTATAAGTAAAAGATTTTTTATTATTATTAAAAAAAGTTTCTAACTTAAATTTAGTAACAGATGAGATAGCTGCTTCATAAGCAGAAAAATAACTAGAAAAAACAATAAGTATAAATAAAAGTATGCTTTGCCAAATAATCGAGACTATATCTTCGCTCATTTAATTAACCTAATAAGAAAATTTATTATAATAATTATAGCAAACATATGAAAAAAATTAATTTAGAAGTTTTTGAAATTTTAAAATCTAAAAAATTAACAATCTCTTTTTGTGAATCTGCTAGTGCTGGAGCATTGTCATCTTTTTTTAGTGAAATAGAAGGAGTAAGTGAAGTTTTTAAGGGAGCATTAATAACATATAGTAATGAGGCAAAAATCAATATTGCTAAAGTTGATCCTCAACTAATTGCTTTACATGGAGCTGTTAGCAAAGAAGTAGCAGAAGCAATGAGTGCGAATACCAATAAAATATTAAAATCTGATATTTGTATCTCAATTACTGGTAATGCAAGTAATAATGTCATTGAAAATAAAAATGCTTGTTTATATTATGTAGGAATTACCATTATAGATAAAACATATGTTTATGAAATCCAATTAGATAATTTTGAAAGAAATTATAATCGTTTTAATATTGCATGAAATGCCTTAAGCAAATTAAATACAATTCTTAGTGCTTAACTAAAATAACTGATGCAATTACTAAGTTATCTTCATATGATAAAGTAACACTTACTTGTTGATAGTTAATCAAATCAATCATTGGATGATTATTTTGATAGTAAATTAAAATCTTATTAAAAGGTATCGGGTGATTAAGAGCTTTAAATAACGCTTCTTTAATTGCTCAACGTGATGCTAAAAATTGTTGTAATAAAAATTTATCATTAATTTGATTAAAAGTTTCAAGCTCTTTAGGATGTAGAAAGCGAGCAATCAATTTTTGATTATTAAATTCTTTTCTATCAATTCTACAAATATCTATTCCATGAGAAATGATCATATATTATTTTTGTTGCTTTTTTTCTAATGAAGAAAGTCGCTCGTTGATGATACTAGCACTATAACCGCTTTTTTCAAATTTTTCTACTTGGGTTCTTAAATTAGTATTCATATTTGTTAGGTCTTGAATTTTTTTATTTAAATCTTGATTTTCTTTTTTTAGTTCAAGATTATTTTCTGATTCCCTTTCAAATAATTCTATATATTGTTGAAAATTATGAATTATTTCATCTAGAGTAGCATCAACACTTTTAGGATCATAACCCTTACTAACAACTGTGAATTTTTTATCAATTACATTCTTTATAAAATTAATAATATCATTTGAATTAGACCTAGACATTTTCGTTCCTCCATAAACTAGTAAACATTATATAGACAGTTTTAAATAAATTGCCCACTTTCATTATATAAATTTTTTTCATATTCAGTAGGTGTAAATCATTTACCATCTATTTTGGTTAATCTTTTATTATTGTGAAATTCAACATAATTTGTCATATTTAGTTGTAC
>CAJGBT010000022.1 GCA_904501665.1 uncultured Bacilli bacterium
ATCATTAATACTTATTTTTTGCAATTCAATTTCTTGAATAGTAGTTAAATATCATTGAAATTTATTCAAGAATTTATATGCTGCTTTTTGACATTAACATCATTAGTCTTATTTAATGCTCTTAAATATTGTTTAATAAAATCTTCATATAACTTTATCACTGAATGATACTTTTCATTAGATGTTAAGGTTTCATACTTTTTTGATCTTTTTTTGTTTGAAATATATAGGTCCCTTTCTGAAGTGTTTAAAAATAAGTGGACTAATCCTACCAATTATATTTGGTGGGATTTTTTATTGTCCAACTTAATTTTACTAGCCAGTCCGGAAAGATGGTGATTTGAACAGTTATTTTATTTTTACTTGACAATATATATATATATATATATAATTTCTTGGAAAATATAGGAGTACAAAAATGGCTGAAAGAAAAATAACTATTTCAAAATTAAACAATTGTTACAAAATAAATATTAAGTCTGAATCTTCTAAAATGTCAACTGGGTATATGGTAGGAATGATAATTGGGTTCTTATTTTTTTTAATTGTTGGCATAATTATGCTAATAATATGATTTTCTAAAAATGTAAATAATGAAGATATAAATATCGATATAGTTGTTTCACAAGAAAATTGAGAACAAGAATTAGATAAGCAATTATTAATTTACAATCTAGGTTCTAGTACAGATAAAATAAAATTGGAAATTGCTAACAAAATTAAAGTTTTAAATTCTTAATAATTGAATAGATAATAAATTGATAAATACATATTTTTGTATTAACTATTTGAAAAATGAGATAAAAGTAAAAGATAATTTAAGCAAATTTTCTCTCATATAAAATTATTAGAATTACAATCTTAGGTATTAAAAATCTATAACAATAGCAATGTTCAATTTAAAATAAAATTAATCTTCTAAATTGTATTCATGGAATTTATTTTAAAAGTATGTATGATGCTGTCTTTTTAGATTATCAAGATATAATTTAATAATGATTACTAATCTGATAAGAAGGTATATTAAACAAATATTTAACATATATCTAGTAAAGAATATATTTGATAAAAAGTTTATTATTTAAATAAGGAAGAAGCAGCCAGGCAAATTGCCAATAAATTAAGACAATATGATAGAAAACAAGATAATATGCTTTGCTAAAACTGTAATTCTAATTTTATTAATACATGAAAAAATATATTAGAAATTAACAAATTTAATGATATAGTATGAATTGCATTTTAATAAACTAAGCTTTTACTATTCATATTTATCAATATAAGTAGTTTAGATTTTGTGTTTAACTATTGGCAAAAAGTTTTGATCACTAATACCTACTGATGTATGATTAGGTTAATAAAAATATAAAAATTACTTTTTATTTAAAAGTTTGAATTAATTTTTTTCATTTTTTCTCAAACTCTTCATTAGCAAGATTAGCAATGGCAAAATTAATAGCATTTTTAGCATCCTTGATATTATAAGATCTTAAGCAATTATTTAATTCATTGTGCATGTCTTTAGGACTTATTTTTTTATCAATGATTCTTGCTATTCCTTCAAAAAATCTTACAGACTCATAAGTGTCAATAACAATTGGAATACAACCATGTGAAATTGCTTCAACTATTGCATAAGGAAAACCCTCATATTTAGAAGGAATAAATAAGAATTTTGCTCTCTGATAAAAAGTAGATAATTCCGCTTTTTGTTTTGGACCTAAGTAATTAATATTTTTATTTCCTTTTAATAATTCAACATATTTTTTTCACCATTACCGATCACAAATAATTTTTTATCTCCATATGAAAAAACACTATTAATAAATTTAGCATTTTTTGTGTTTGATTTATTCTACCAACATATAAAAAATCGATATCTCTTGAACTATTTATTTTATTTAAATTAGACTTAATATAATTTTTATCATAAGAAGAAAGATTAATTAAAGATATATTTTGATGTTGTACAAATCTCTTTTCAACTAAACTACTTTTATTATATTTATCAAATAGAACAATGTTTTTATGAGAGTATAAAACATTGTATCTTCTTTTACTCATTTTATTAGTGTAAAAATAAATAAAAAATTTTCTATTTTGTTTTTGGAAATATAATCACCATCATATAATCCAATACAAAAATGTTGAACCCAAATTACATTGTCGCGAGTAGCTAAACTTTTTTTTCTCATTTTTTATCTCATGTATAAAGATATTGACGAGCATCAATAATTAAATCAAAACCTTTATCAACCATAGATATAATATGAGAATTTTATAGCTTAATATTATTTTACTATATAGTTTAAAATGAAAGCGATTTAAACACCTAATTAATTCCTCTAATTTTTATTGTATAAAAATGAAAACTTGACAATTAAAATTATTTAACGTTTTTGCTTAATATTATTAAACTATCGCTAGATATAGAATTCACATAAGTTGATTTAATTTTATCATCATTGATTAGCCTTTCAAAATATGGTGTAGATTTATCTAAGATTAAATAATCAGCAGTAATATTTGTTGAAAATTTATTTACAAAATTATCAATTGATAATCAATTATTGCCAAAATAATTAAATTGTCAATCAAAAAAATTCATTCTAGTGTACATTCAATATCTTATATCAGCTATATTTTTCCCATATATTGCCTGCATTAATGAAACATCTAAATTATTACTAGATGGTAAATACATGGAACCAACATTATCAATTACAAATGTTTTACTTTTTATATTTAATGCTTTAATTTGTTTAATATCATTATTTGTTAAAAGTTTAATATTTTGAACTACATTTTTATTGAATAATGAAAATTGCTCTTTATTAGGAATATTTACTACATTAGTAATAATTAATATTAATGAAAAGATTAATGCATAAACTAATAAAAAGGGAATAATTATTATTTTTTTATTTTTATTAAATCATGTAACTATTCTATTATTAAATTTTATCCTTGATTTAAAGAAAGGCATTATCACCATATATAACATTAATGCAATCAAAAAGAAATTACAACTATCAAAATTAAAAAAAATAGTTGTGCTAACAATTCTTCACATTGAACTGTTATTAAAACCAATGACTCAGGTAAGGAAAACAGTGATTGCAACAAGAATTAAATTAATGACTAGCAAATATCAATAATCGTTTTCTTGTTTTTTATTTTTAATTAATATAAATAATAGAGGTAGACCAATTGACCCAGATAAAACTAACATTCCTCATTCATATCATTGATCAAACTGAATTTTATATCCAATTGCAAAATATAAAATAATAACTAATGTACATATTAATGCAATAATTATTGCTGTAATAAAAAATCATTTTTTGCTTGTTAATTTGCTTAAACCTTGTCAATTGATAAATTTATTTTCAATACTATTTTTCTTTAATTTATATTTAAATAAAAAAATAGTAATGGCAATACTCAATAAAATAAGTAGTAGCAATAAGAAAAGAACTAAGCACAAGTTGTATGTAACTTTATTACCTAATATAACAAAAAGGAAAATAGGCAAGGGAATGCTTGCTATAAATAAACTAGTGCTATTATTTATGAAATATCTAACTCCTTTAAAAAATAAATAAAAAAATATGATACCTATAGTGATGATAATCGACATCATTAAACCAGTAATAGAAAAGAATTCACAAAATAATAAGCAATAAGGAATTTCTCTCTCCTTTTTAGTAATAAGACATATAACTACAAATAAAATAATTGAAAATTGAATAAACAAGTTGCCAGAAATAACAAAAGGGTTGAAAAACAACATTAAAATAACTAAAGGAATGAAAAATAAAATCTTAATAACTCAAAGTTTTTCACTATTTTTATGGATGTGGTCTAATCAATCATTAATATAATTAATCAAAACTAAGAAGAAAGTAAAAGGTGTAAAAAAATTAAAAAAAATAGGAATTGTGTTATCTCATATCAAACTATATGATGCATATATATAATAACTTGATGTATATCTATATTCATCATTATAAGATGGTAGTTGATTAAACTCTTTAAAATGTGAAGACAAATCTAAATAGTACCCTGTATCTGAAAAATGATTGTTAACAAATAATAATAAAAATGCAAAGATAACGATTGATGCTAATATTAGTCAATTTTTTTTAAATGTTGATAGTAGAACTATTTTATAACTAATATTCTCATGCTTATTTTTATATCTTATAAATCAAAATATAAAAAAAGAAATATATAAAAGCATTAATGTGAAAGTCCATGATAAGGAAATTATACTATAGAGTTTATAAGTTATATTTTTATCTAAAAACAATAAAATAGTGCCAACAAAAGAAATTGCTCCAATAAAAGAGGTAATAATAATTGCTGGACTAATATTATTTTTGTTATCGATTTCTTTATAAAATATTATCAAAAAATAGGAAATAAAAAGAAAAAATAATAACATTAAAATCATAACTTTATTATTATATATAATTATTCAAAAATAAAATTAAGATCTTGCTACAAAAAATGGTTTAATTTTAATTTTATAATATCCAATAAATATGATTTTTAAATATCGTGGTAATCAATTAAATTTTGGTTTTCTAATATAATCAAATTTAATACCTGCTTCATTAACAATTGATCTATTTCTTTTATTAGCTAATAAATAACATACTAACTCTGGATTGGTTTGATTTAAATATTTTAATGAATTAATAATATCTGTTTTTTCTAATTGATTATTAACATTAATTTTTTGATAACAATGCAAACGACGTTGATATCTTAAATTTTTAGCTTTATGAATTAGTTTATTATAAAAGTTAATATCATCATAACTTATGATCTTTTTATTAATTACTTTCTTAATTAATTTAGTACTAAAAAAGAAATTACATGGAATAAATAAAGGTGTTGACATTTGTTTGAAATCATATAATCGCTTCTTTCATAAGAAAAAAAATGGACTTCTAGTCATCATTGTTTTTTTAATATCATAATTTTTATACTGACTAGCATAGATATCATACTGATGATAAATAATATTTAGATTATTCAAAATATTATATGAATAAATATCTCCACTATTAATAACATTAATTAAATCATTTTTTAACCATCTTTTTTTATTGATTAGTTTTAAGTTCTGTTCTAAATTCTTATTCTTTGAATTAATAATTTTGATATTTAAGAAACTAAATTCTTTGAGGATTTTCTTAGATATATATTTATCCTTTAAAATAATAATATTAATTAGATTTAAATCATATTGCAATAATTTAATTGAATTCAATGTCTTATACAAGTCATTATTTAAGTTTCTAATAATAAAGGTATGGGTATAACTTGTAATGCCCTTTTTGTGCTTCATTCTAATAACTGTAAATTTATAAAATGTTTTTAGAACCATTAATACCAGTGCTATTAAACCAATAATAGTTGTTGAATAAAAAGTAAATACACGTCAAATGAAAATTGAGTTATTAACAACTAATGTTAGTTGTTGCTTATTATCTAATAATATGTTGTTACTTGAGTTTTTAATTAGGACAGATAAAACTAGTTGTAATGTACCCTCTGCTCCTGGAATAGGTACATAATTATTAGCAGTAGATGCAACATTAACATAATTGAATAAATCTCCAAAATTAAAATTTGAATTTGGTGCTAATAATTTAAAAGCTACAATTAATGTGCAATAATAGAATATATTTCAAATTAATGAACCCATAACAATTAATGCAATATACTTATAATCTGACATTTCTGCTTTAAAGATCTTTTTAAAAATTGCTTTTTCTTTAAACTCAAACTTAATTTGCTCTTTTGTTTTGTAATTTAAATGAATCAACTTCTTTAATCAATTAAAAACTAAATTTAAAAGATAATGAAAGTTTTTAGAATTAGAAACTAATGTTCAAAAAATAGTAGCACAAATATCAAATAACAAGGCCACAAAAATTGCCCAAAAAGATATTAGTCATTCCATATTATTAACAAAGTTATGATAATCTTTGCATAAAACAAAAAATGACGGTCAAGTAATAATAATTTGTATATAAGGATTAATAACAGTAAAAGTTGCAACAATGGCTGTTGCTTCCTTAATATCTAACCCTCTTTTTTTAAGTCAATAAATTATGAATGGTTCATATCCCATTGAAAAAGGAGTAATACCTGCAATAAAAAAGGTAATAAAGCAAAATAAAATCCAATTGTATCACTCGACAAAAATTTTTCTTTTCCTTAATTTATATCAATAAGGAATAACTCGAAATAAACAATTATAAATAGGAAATAATATTAAAAGAAAAACTCATGCAAAAAATGTTGGGCTTGTTTCATAAGATGAACTCAATAATGTCCCAATATTTTTAAAATTAATGTCTAACAAGAAAGTATATGTTAAGTAGATAATTAAAATAAAAATAGGAACAGCAATAGAAAATAAAATAATTTTTTTCTTGGTAAAAAATTTTTCCTTATTTGGTTGTTCTATTTGTGTTCTTTTTGTTTCCATATCTTGCATATCTTAAATTAGAACATCGATAAATTGATTAATTTAATAAAATTATAAGTTCTTAATATATATAATTTTTTTGATTTCTTTTTCAATATCCTTTTGAACATCAATATCAAAACCTTCAGCTTCACATCATTTAGGTAATTGTTCTAGTCATCTTTCATTATCAAATTCAAATTCATCACAATCAACATTTTTAGTTGTCTTTTTTGCTTTACCAGCAGAAAATTTCAAAAAATCTTTTTTGTGTCTTAAAAGCTTGACTGGATCAAAATCTGCTTTAATATCTCGCTCCATTGAAACTTTGTTAGTTTTTACTTGAACCTTATATCCTGTTTTAGTTGCCGTTACTTTAATATCATATTTAGTTGTTGCCATAATTTGTTCTTCCTTTTTAAAATTATAATAAATTTATTTTTTTATTGCCTTTTCTTTTTTTGTGTTTCATTCAATTATTTTTAATAATGCCTTTTCATGTAAAATAATTTCTTTAATTGCTTCTTCATCAATTGATTTTTTAATTTGTTCTATTGGTGTATTATATGATTTAGAAATTAATTCATATCTTTCTTTAATATCATTTTCATTAATAGTGATTTTTTCTTTTTGGATGATGTAATCTAAAGCCCCATATACCACAATATTAGATTTAGCTTGTTGCATTACTTCTTCATTAATTTGTGCTTTTGTTTTATGAACCATTTTTAAAAAGTCATCTTCCTTTAATTTCATTTGTTTTAACTGTTGTTCATATTGTTGATAGATTTTATTTTTTTCATCTTCAATCATCACATGTGGAATTGTTTTGTATTTTGAATTTTCAAAAATAGCTTTATTAATTTGAATAATGTTTTCTTGATTATATTGTTGCTTCTTGATTGTAACTATTTGCTCAGAAAGGAAATCTTTCAATTCGTTAACTGTGTTTACATTATTAAATTTTAAGGTCTTTACAAATTTATCATCTAAAGTTGGTTTTTCAATTTTATTAATATTATGGATCTTAACTTTAAATGTAACTGGTTTGCCAGCTAAATCTTTTGCATGATAAGTTTTTGGAAATGAAATATTGATATCTTTTTCATCACCAACTTTTAAACCAATCATTGCTTCTTCAAAACCAAGAATAAATTGTTTAGAGCCGATTTCTAATTGATATTTTTCAGCCTTACCACCAGGAAATTCTTTTCCATCAATAAAACCAGTAAAGTCAAATTCTACTTGATGACCATTTTCTATTTTACTATCTGCTAATGGAATTATTAATTTTTCACGATTTAATAATGCATTAATTTCATTTTCGATTTCTTCGTTGCTAGCTTCAGCAATTTTAATATTAACATTTAAATTTTTATAGTTATCAATTGTAATTTTAGGATTGATTCAATATGTAGCATCATAAACTAATTCTGATTCATTAATATTAGTAACATTTACACTTGGACTAGGATAAACTTCTACATCTAAATTTTTAATTTTTTGATCATTATCAATTTCTAGAATGCCATGGTTAATTGCTTTATTAGCTGCATTTGATAATACATTAGCCATATTCAAATGCTTCTTTGCTTCAGTCATAGGAACTTTTCCTTTACGGAAACCATCTATTTTTAAGTTAGCACAAGCACTTTTCATTTCCTTGTCAACAACTTTACTTCATTCCTCACCTGATGAAACAATTTTAATAATAACTTTATCTTCTTCTTTTTTAATTTCCTTAATGTTCATAAAAAAACCTTTCTAAGAATAACAAATAACAAAAGAAATAATCATAGCAATTATAATGATAGTAATAGTAAAAATAACAACTGCTATTAATCTTAATTTTAATGATCTTCGTTTAGCTAGCATTAATTTTTCTTGGTTATTTTGTTCTTGACTTTTTTTGTTCATAGTCTATTTAATGTAACTATCTAAAATATCAGTAATGTCATTTTTATTAATTTGCTCTTCGCCAAATAGTGAATTAGTGATATTAATTACAGAATTAATTATATCATTTTTGTTAAAGTGAATATTATTGGGAACAAACTTTGTTGCTAAAACTTGAATCAAGCTAATAGCAATTTCAGATTTTGAAATATTTTTAGCAAAATGTTTTTCTAATTCTTTACACAAATCAATTACTTGTTTATTTAGATCTGTTTGAATAATGGGATTTATTTTAAAAAAATCATTTAAGTAGTTATTGTAGAAATTGAATTCATAATCAATTTTTGAAGATTGTAAAAAATTTAATAGGATTGATTTTGAAACATTATCTAATTTTTTATCACTAAAGATTTTTTCAATAATAGCAAAATCTGTTTTATCAAATTCTTCTCCATATTTATTTAAAAGTAAGTTAAAATAAACATCATCAAAAACATGTTTTTTTTCATCATAAATTTTATTTCAAATTTCTAACTTGCTCATGCTATTAATTTTATTTTCATATTCAACTTCTTTTTTTTCAAAAATAGTATCATCTCTAATTTGTATCAATTTTTGATAATACTCAGTTGGAATATATGGTTGTTCTAACTCAGCATCAATAATGGCTAATGCTTCATTATATTTTTGTTCTTGGATTAATTGTAAAATATCCTTACATATACTAGTGTAATATTCATTAATATTTTTTATGCTCATTATCCAATTCCTCTAAATTTAATTTTCTTGTCTTTCATTTCTCACTAGATAATTGATTAAAAATTTGATTATAATCATTAACTCTTTCGATATTAAATTCATTAACTAATGTTTTATTTGTTAATAATTCCTTTATTTCCTGTTCAACGTCTCTAATAATTTTTATAAGTTCTTCACTATAACCATAATTTATAATGCCTTGTTCAAACTCCTTAATGTCTACTTCACATCAACTACCATTGATAGATACTTTGAAATCTAAATCAAAATCATAATATTTAAAGGCCGATTCCTCATAAATAAACTTTGATGATATATTGATATAATAACTTAACTTATTATTGTCTTGAACAGTAATAATCATGTTATATCATTTGTCTTTAAACAAAACTCAAAAGCATCTTTTTTTCAAAGTAGATTTAAAATATCTTTTAGTGTTAAACTTTGCTGTAATAATTTCAGCATCATCACTACCTAACACGTAATAATCTTTTGTTTTAGCAATTACTATTGGAAATTCTCATGAGCGGTATAATCAACCATTAAATTTATATGCATGAACAATTACTCTTTTGCCCACATATATATTTTTATCATTTACATAGTTCATTGAAAAAGCTATTAATTTTTGTTAATTGCTTTAGCTGTTCTAGATTTAATTCTATTTGCCTTATTTTTGTGAATTCTCTTTGACTTTGCATCCTTATCAGCAACAGAATAAGTTAAAGATAAATCTTCAGGTTTTTTTGATAATCTAGTCTTTTTAACAATTGTTCTACGTTTAGAATTAAGTGAATGATTTTGTTTAGACTTCTTTTTATCTTGGATATGTCTTTTTTTATTAGACTTAATATTAGCCATTTTTATCCTTTCATTATAACTTTAAAATAAAGACAAATAAATTATATAATAAAAACTAACTATGCTTGCATTTAGTTATTTATATCTAAACATTAGTTAAGTAACAAGAAACAGTTGAATTTTTAATCTTAATATCATGTCAATTAAGAAAATGCATAAAGTAATTTAGTAGTCTTGCTTGGTACTAAATCACTTCCAAATTTCAAAAATATAAATAGTGCTTTATTTTATCTTTGCATTTTAATAAATCTAATAAATGTTTTGTTTGTATATTTTTATTTTATATAAATTTTATAAAAATGGAAGCATCACTCTAAACTATAAATCTACTTGGAATAGTAATAAATAAAATAAATATATTTTTATGAAATAGAATAATTTTGTTTCAAGATATCGTTTGGTGCAATATATGATACTTTTAATTTTTTGTTTGTGTACTGCTGGCAAATGTTTTCAATAATTGAAAAATCTTTTGTATTAGGATTTAAATGACTAAATATAAATAATTTAGTTTTTCTACCACAATAAATCTTTAGTAATTGCTCAGCTTCGGCAAGTTTTAAATGATTATGTTCTTTATTTAAATGATTGCTAATTTTTACTTTATTGTTTACATCAAATTCTAATCCAAATGGGGCTTCTATTATATATATATTTTTATGCTTAAATTGCTTGTTAACAAAATACTTGGTATCTGTAATATAAACAATTTCTTGTTTTTTATTTTTAATTATAAAAGCTAATGAATCTTTAGCATCATGATTAGTTCTAATTGCTTTAATTTTTCAATTACTATTAGGAATTTTAATTCATTTGTTTAATGATGGAATTAAATCCAAATAATTAATCTTTTTGTTATATTTATTTAAAATAAAATCAGCTGTAGTTTTTGCTGTAAAAAACTTCAAATTACTAATATCATTTTTTATGATTGTTTTAATATGATCAATATGATAATGTGTTAATAAAATGCCAGCTATTTTATCAGTAGTTATGTTTAAATTACTTTTTGCATTTTTTCATATTAAATCATCTACTCCAAAATCTAATAATAAAAATGTATTGTTATCATTTAAAGCAATACAATTTCCTTTTGAAGATGAAGCAATAATATTAATCAATAATCTTTCCATTTAATTTTATTTTTTTATCATTTGTTACTTTACATGCAATTGTTTGTGTATTTTCATTTTTAATGCTTAATTCATTAAATGATTCAACTTGATCAATTAAATTGAAGCAATCAATATTAATTCCCTTCTTAATAAATTGATTGATAATATGAATAATATTATTTTTGCTAGCATAATTTAAATTTTTAAGATCAACACTGTTTTGGCTAATATTAAAATTATCGCTTCCCTTAGCATCAAATAATGATACTTTAAAACCTTTAAAATTATCACTAATAATTTTTTCAATTTTTTTTAATGAGGTTTTGTATTGATTATCTAATTGGCTATATCTATCATTTAATTTATTTAATTTTTGTTCTTCATTTTTGATAATATTCTTTTTGGCTTGATATTGTAATTTATATGTATTTAGGTCAATATTTTCACGCTCTTGTATTTTTAGTTCAGATTGTTGATTAATTAATTTATCATAGTTAATGTTATAAAATTTTGAATCTTTCATTAATTTATCAATTTCTTTTTGTATTTTTGTATTTTCATCATTCAATCTTTTAATTTCGTATTCATTATTTGCTTGTATTTGGTTGTTTTCTGTACTTATATTTTTTTTGGCCTTTTGTTTATAAAAAAATAAATAAATACCTAATGTAATAATTGTTAAAAAAATAATTTTGAATTTAGATTCCTTCTTTTGCATATAAGTTGATATAGTATTATTATTTGTATTATTTTTTAAATTATGAATTTTAATTTTATTTTCATCAATTAGATTTGTTTTTGATATTATTTGTTTTTTTATTTCTTCATATTCATTAATTTTTTTACTAATATCATTTAATTGATAAACATCATAATTATTATTACTATCTCAATCTTTAATTTCACCATGAGAAGATTGGTAATATTCTAGTTCTTGTTTTTTATCTTTAATATTTTCTTTTTGTCTCTTGATTGTTTGTGTTAATTCAGCTTTTTCATTTACGAGTTCTTCAAAGTTTTCTAATTTATTATTTTTATCTAATCCTAAATTAATGATTTTCACAAAGTCATCTTTTAATTCTTTTTTATCATCACCTTTACCAGAAATAGTTTGGACTAACAAGTGTGGATTAGTCCTTACAAATAATTCATCAATTGAATCTAAACCAACTATTTTGGCTATTTGTTTTAAATATTCTTCATTATTTTTAAATTCAATGTTATCAATAAATCATTTTTTATTATTAGTCTTTAGAACATGTTTTAGGCCGTTCATACTAAATGTTAAAACGATATGTGGTAAAGAACCATCATGAACACCCTTGAAATTATCAGCTTTTTTATTGTCACTATTTTTGTAAAAAAAGATATATCTAATAGCATCCAAGATTGAAGATTTTCCTAAGCCGTTGCATCCTTCAATTAAGTTAAAATGATCATTAAATGTTAGAGAACAATTTTTAATTCCTCTGAAGTTTTTAATATCAAGTATATTAATAACTAATTTTTTCATTGTGATTTTGCATTTTATATAATTTTAATCAATTAAATAAATTGCATTTTATTATATCAAAAATCAAAATAAAATAGGAGAGCTTTTACGTTAATAAATATAAATAACTTAAAATAGTAATAGAATTAATAAACCTAAAATATATGAATTAATTTTATTGTAAATTGAAAAAGTGGATATTGATTCAATGTTATTATGATGTTAGTAAAAAGAAACAAATAATAGAAAAATTAAGATTTTAATAACACTAAAAGATCATATAAATAAGATATTAATAGGTTTTATTTAAATGCATCAATTAAGAACTAATTAGATATAAAAAACAAGTGATTAATTTTACTTATTTTTTGCATTGCTTTACATAGCAATGTTCTATTTCTCACTTTATATTGTCTTTGTCTTCAAATATCTTTCGACAAGAAAATAGTATATATCTTATTTTAAATCAAATGATTATCAAAAATTAGATAATAAACAAAAATCAACTTTATATGTAAATAAAAGGAAATTTTTTGTTTATACAAAATGTTATGAAATAGTAACGATTATTATCTCAAATCAAATAATAATGTTAATAACTTAAAAATAAGTATAACAACCGATATTTTGATTAATAAAGAATCATTATTAATTTTGTTCCATAATATTTATTAACAAACTTTAAAATAAGTATATTTATTGTAAATTATCCTTTATTTCTATTGCAATATACATGTGTAGCAAACAAATTGTTTGGATTATTATTACCGCCTTTACTTATAGGGAATTTATGATCAATGTCCCATGCGTACATACTATTTCTTTGTTCTTCGTTTCCTCAATATGAACCTCATAACATCTTTTCTCCGCAAATATAACAAATTCTATGATTATTAGGATGACAATCATCCAAACCACAATTACAATAATTTGAATTATCTCATGCAATCATTTTCATTTTTTCTTTATTCATTATTCCTCCTTTAGATATTTAATAATTAGGTCAAAATTATTAAATTCAATATTGTTTTCTTCAAATTTTAATTTAGAAATATTTTTAATTCAATTTTTTATATATTCATTTCCATCTTTTTCGAGAAAATTAATTATTTTTTCTAAAATCTTATTATCTGATTTTGAATACTTTTCATCCTTATTTATTATTTTTTTTAAAATTAAAACTCTTGTTAATTTTTTAAATAAATCATTTTTTGTTAATGTTGAAACATTAATATTATTTTCAAATATTGCAAGTAAAATTATTTCTAAACATGGTTTTGATATTATTAATTTACCATTTTTATTTTTAATATTTTTATTGTGTTCAATAATTTTATCTTTTTCTATATTTTCATTATCAATTAGATAAAAAACTATACAACAATTTCTGCCATCAATATAATCATTAATACTCAATGTTCCTTTTATAATATTTGGTTTGTGTTTTTTGCATTGATGTATTTTTTTGTTTTTAAAAATAGTGGTTTTTAATCCATGAAACAAATACTCTTCTGTTTGCCCCTCACAAACAAATGTATAGTACTTACTTTTCATTTTTAAAACCCTTCATAGAATAATCTATATATGGATCATAACCAATTTTTCCCTCTAAGTATAATTTAAAATAATTATGGTCATTTCTAACTTTTTTACCACCTTCTTCCATTATTAAATCACTTAATGAAATTATATTGGAAAAAAAGGATTCATTGATTGCGGCAAAATATATTTCATCTCTTCTAAAAACTTCACTATTTAATGTACTTATATCATGTGAACTAAAAATTAATTGTGCATTATTTTTATTAATATCCTTATCTTTAAATAAACCAATAATATATTTTAGAAGTTTAGTGTGTAAACCAGAATCTAATTCATCAATAATAAACAATGAACCATTTTTCATTACATATAATAAATAAGAAATTAAGCTTAAAAATTTTAATGTTCCTGACGATTCCAACAATGCATTTAATTTTTTTCTTTTCCCATATGAAAATTCTTTTTCAAAATAAATAGTATTTATTAGATTTTTATTTAATGGATTTTTATCAATAATAATGTCTTTAATATTAATGTCTACATCTTTGAAAATATTAACTATTTTTTCTTTTTCTGTTTCAATAATTCCAAAAGATGTTCTATTTAAAAAATTACTATTTGCAAATATATCTTTTGGAGCAAAAACATCTTGATTTAAGTAATAAATGTTATTAATAAAATTAAACATTTTTTTTAAATATATTTCATCTAATATTGAATTAAAAAAATTTAATAAAGTAATTTTCTTATTCTTGCTATTAATATTTATTTTATCAGGTATATATTCCTTATTAAAATTATTTTCTTTAAAATTAAAAATAACAGTTTTTTTACCCTTTTTATTTTTAATCACACTAAATATTTCTTGCTCTAATCCTTCAACTGAAACAGATAGTTCATATATGAAAATGTCTTTTTCATCTTCAAATTCTACATAAAAATTAATGGATTTTTCATCTGAATCAATATTTAAAAAATTTTGGATAGAATTTCATATGCTAATATTATTAGTAACAAGACTATTTAAGAATCCTAATGAACTTATAAAATTTGTTTTTCCTCCGCCATTAGGACCATAGAAAGAAATAACAGGAAGAATTTCTCCATTTAATAATAAATGTTTTTTATCCTCACTCTTTTTCTTAGCAATAAAATCTAATTCTTCTTTTAGTTTAAAAGGTCCAAAGTTTTCAATTCAATATTTTCTAATCATCTTTATTACCACTAATAAGTGTCTAGTGAATATATTTATCAACTAAAATTATATCATTTATAGTGAATTTCTTTTAATTTCTGTGAAAAAATCACAAATTTTAAAGTTTAAGTTATGTTTTTTATATTTTTAAAATGAAGTTTTCTTTTCAAATTTAAAAATATTATAAATTAGATAAAAATTCTACTTATTAAGAATATTAATGTTTCTTAATATATCATTATTACAATTAATGGATATATGAAATTATTTTTGAACCTTATTGGTTTTTTCTAAATAGAATCTTATTAATTTGCAAAAAAATATTAAAAAATTAACTTCATCATTTTCACTAAATTAATAATTAAATATTATCATCTTTAGCATCTTTTTAGGCTTTAATTTCCTTAAAGTCATTGATTGTTTAATTAATTCTTTTTAAATCTTATGCTCGGATTAATAATCATTATCTTTTAAGATATGCTTTAAAGCATATATTTAAAATAACCCTCTCTACATTTATATAGAAAATCCCCATTAATTATAGAAGATGGGTTTTTAAAAACCATGCTTTAAAATAACTAATATATAAAACGTTTAATTATTGATAAATTTCTAAAATCTAATACTTCAGTTAATATATCATCATTAAAATTTTTAAACAAATTTTATTTACTAAAATTTATATCTAAATTCTAATACACTTAATAAAAAGCAAAACAAGATTATTATGAATTATCAATATAACTAAAAATAGATCAAACAAAAAAATAATTTAAATCATTTTTTCCTATGTTTAATGGACCATCTTTTTGGACATACCACTTCTGTTAATAATTATACAGTAGTTTAATTGCATCTTGTGGAGTCATATATCTATTTGCATATGGAATGTTTTCTTTCTCAAGTTCTGAGTAATAATGGTATCTTTC
>CAJGBT010000023.1 GCA_904501665.1 uncultured Bacilli bacterium
CATCATGAGTTATTTGAGTGTATAACATAATTGCTCCCTTTCCGTACTAAAGGGGGCACTTTTTTATATATTTACAAAATTAAAAAGTGCTCCACCTTTATTTTATCAAAGGCGTTGCACTTAATAATTCAATTTGGGAACCAATTGTAATTTTAAAAGTTATCTATTCATCTCAATTCCTAGTGAAAATGTCAAAAACAAATTAAGGTTTATTTTGTAAGAATGGAAGTGTAGCAATTTTTAAAGAAACTCAATTAGAGCTACATGCTAATTTGTTACACTTCCTTTATGTGCTTAAGTTACTACATATTAACATTAAAAGTTATTTATTTTATAAATAAAATATTTGAAAAAATAAATAATATAAATTATATTTTTATATAATATATATAAATAATATAGATTAAGTATGGTTTTTAAAAAAAATAATAAAACTAAGTTTTTAGTGAGCGGATTTTCAATATGTTCTATTTTAGGAATTTCACTTTTAGCTGCAAATTCCTTATTTTCTAGTTCTGATAATGTGTTAGCTCCTACTCCTAGATATTACAATAATGGGCGCAAAGTTGATGGCAAAAAAAATATTACAGTTGACCCTAATCAAAATTATGCTGCTAATGGTCTTTTATGAAGCTATCCTACTCCTAGATATAATCCAATTGAAATTACAGAGCTATATACATCAATTAACAATAACTTGTTATATGACTATGGTAAAAGTGGAGGTGCTGGTGGTGACGATTGAAAATATAAAATATATAATCATTCATATGATAAACTTGAATCTTATAAGCCAGATGAATATACTAATCCATTTTTAAATGAGTCTAAATATGGAGTTGAATTAGGACAAGATGGATCATTAAAATTTGTTAGAGAACCGGGTAAATGAAATGAGAACTATTATCTTCATCAAAATTTATGATTAGACAAATCAATTGGGCCAGTTATTGATAAAGAACGAGGTAATTATTTTGTAGTTACTGATCATGAACGTCCTATTCCTAATCAATATTCTATTAATAACGGAAACTATATAATTCCTAATTTTAGTGTTGACACTTATAGTACTGATGGGTTAATTAGAGGCAAAACAAAAAAAGGTGAACCAACAAACTATGGAGCATATGAAGCACAAAGAATTGATGGCTTAGAAATTAATGAAAAATCACTTAAAGCAAATGCAACAATAAAACTAAATGATTCAAAAAAAATGTATATTTTTCACCAAACACGTCTTCATAATTTTGAGTTAGATTATTATAAAAAATATATGAGTGGTTGAGAATTTCAGGTTACACAAGGTTCAGCTCCACAAGGACTTAATGTGGTAATCCAAAATGGTTCTAAAAATGCTGTATTTCGTTTAAGGGATATTAAAAGTGGTGGTGGGCCACAAAAAAAACAAGTAGGGTTAACAGGAAATAATCGATTACATAGTGGAAAAGGGAAACCTATAAAATTTTCTCCTTTAGGTCAAACACCGTCTCTTCTATTAGGTGCTATGTCTAATTTTCCTTATGAGCATTTGAACCTTGATGATGATGGTTCTTATCCACCTGGTATTGACCCCTCACCAACTTTAGATAATTTAATTACTTTTGGTTATTCATATGAAGATGCATCAAACAATGCTTGACAAAGATATCAAGTTGATGCACGTGTTAATCTGCCATTTTGATATTCAAGCATTGATGAAAAATGATATTTGATATTTGATAGCATCATTTTTCCCCCTGGTGAAGCATCACGTGATAACCTTTTCTGCAATTTTAAATTTGACTTTGAAAAAAATAAAAAAAATGAAATGAAAAATGTTTATCCATCTGAATGATTATCAGGTATTTTAAATAATGATTCTAAATATAATAATTGATTTACCTTAAGAGTAACATTCCCGGAAGAATATAAAAACAATTATGGTGTAGCCAATTGAACTACACCAGTAAATTGATGAAGATTTGTTCCAAAATATTCTATTTCTGCTGATGATTATAAAGGGACATTAAATATTAGTATGACTATTCCTACAATTATTGATCAAGAATATAACATTGGTGACAAAACTATTATTTCAGGACAAGGTAACAATGTTGGCCAACCTAAGAAATATTACGCAAGTAATAAAAACCCAGCTTGTATGCAAGATGTTTCTAATAGAACATATAATTTTATAATTGATGGATGAAGAAATTCTGTGACATCATTTAATGATATAAAATATATGTCATTTGATGATCAAATTCAATATTTAGCTTCTAATATAAATCAACTTACTCAAAATGAAATTATTTATTCTATTAGGAATAAATTTAGTAAAGGTAAGGATTATTTAAACAATTGAGAAGTATTAAATTTAGATCCAATTAAAGATTTATTCATTTCCTATATTAATAATAACTTAAGAACAGGACAGGCTACATACCGAGTCCAACTACGAAAATGAGTTGATAGCAATAAAAAACTACATCAAAATGATGATGGACCATACCAAGAATATGTTATTAACAATTTTTATAAAATTGCAGGTCGAACACAATTAAATAAAAGTGCTATTATAATTCCTAAAGAATTTAGTAATCTAAAAGTTGATGATATTTCAAATGACCAATTGCATGATTTGATTATTAAAATGCAAACTGCTGGTGTTAAAAACACAATAAAAACTAAATATACAGATACAACACAAGAAATTTTCACTAATTTAGGAGATTTATTAAATTATGAACCGGATTTTTTAGAAATACAACTTCAAAGTAAAGATTATCAAAACGGTATCATTAATTTGAAATTTAAATTATCTCATATTTATGACACTGACATTAATAATACTACATTTATAGATAAACGATTAGAGGGTACTATTGCTATTTGTGGTTTTAAAACTGATAACAATAATTCTATATATAGTTTAAATAGTTCAGCTATTTATGCTGATAAAAATGGAGTAGTTGTTGGCAATCCAACAATAGGTACAAATGTTATTGGAAATAATAATTCATTTACTTCTAACAATACATTTAAAAACAATAATTATATTATTTTAAGTCAACAATATATTCATTCACAAAATGCAAGAGCTGCATTAGTTTATGATCCTGATAGATCTAATAAGATTATAATTAAGCTATTTAATGCTAATAACCAAGAAATTAAAGAATATGTTTTTAATGCCCCAACTATAAATGTTAAGGTGCTTTCTAAAGATGAGAATCTTTATGCAAATGGTTATACTGAAATTACTAGTTATCTTGACAAATATAACCAGACAAGAAAAGATGATTTTTCATTATGTAATAATTCTAATGAATTGATTAATCGGGATGATTTTCTTCGTAATCCTAACAAATACTTTACTATCTCAGAAGTAGATGTGAATAATTATGGTAAAAAACAATCTTATCGTCCAATTAATGATTTATATTTAAGAGTTCCAGTTACCAACTCATTATATTGAAACCGAATGATTACATTCAATAATAGTAAAAATAATAATGTATTTTCAGATAAAATGTTAATTTTTAATCAAGGAATAGCAAATTATTATAGTGATTCAAGTAATCAAGTTGAATTATTTGGTAACAATCCAACTTTAATTATTGATTTTACTAAGAAAGATCCTGAAGTTAATACTCTTGATTATATGAATCTTGAGTTAAAGAATGAATTTATAGTTAGTGCTGCAACTCTTATGCAAAATATTGATGATCAAATTTACTATTCATTTGCATTTATTACAACTACAACTGGAACTGATAAAAATTCATATTTTAGGTTGTTTCGTTCAAATAGCGACTTTACAAGTTTTGATACAGATTTTAGCAAGAAAATTAATATTAATTTCTATCCAAAAGTAGTAGCTAATAATGGAAGTGTGTACAATCCATCACTTTATTATCAACCACCTGAATTTTATTTATCTAATGAGAATGGGAAATGAAGTATTTTCTTATTATCTGCTAAAACTAATGCTAAAATTGGTAAGACATTTGATTTAAGATACCAAATGTTTAAGAGTTCTGATATTACAAACAATGATTCTTCTCCATTAAAGCAATTAAACTTTATTGATCCTATTAGGAAACAAAATATAAAAGAGATAACTCCTTTCACAGAAAATGCATTGAATATGAATGGACCAATTTTAACTAATTATTCTTTTGCTAATAATATGAATAAATGAAATTTAACTTATGCTAACAAGAATACAAAACAATATTTTGCAATTAGTGTTGATTTAGCAAAACTATGTAGTAGTGATAGTACATCAATTGATCTAAATACTCAATCTATACTATCTAATAACGATTTTAATAGTGAAAATGATTGAGTTTATAGTTTAAAAGATGACATTAATAGCACATCTTTTTTAGCATTTGACCAAGCAAATACTAACTTTATTAATGTTGCTTCAAGTTCTAGTAGCATTAAAGTGGATGTTCCAAGTAATATGGCAAACATTGATCTATCTACAATAAATAATGAACAATTAAAGAGCATAATTACTAATGATGTTTTGAGAGCAAAATTAGTTAATTTAAATTATCAAAATTATTTATATTCAAATTATAGTTTTAACAACATTGTTGTAGATTATTTTAATGGTCGTGTATTTGCTAATTTAGTATTAGATTCAGCTTTTGATTTTAAGTTTGATAAGACCAATAAAATTAGTATCCCAGTTGTAATTGATAAATTTAAAAAACAAACAAAAGCTACTAATTTAAAATTAACAGATAAAGGTATTAATTATTTTGCTAATTTAGCTCCTTATGAAATTAAGGATAAAATTATTGAAATGGTTCAAAAAAACCAATTAAATCAATATTTTGAAATTTCTAATTATCCAGATAAATTAAATTATTTAGAAGAAGCATTATTAGGTTACAATACTAATGGCACTGATACTCAAAAAGCTATCAACCAAATAACATTTGATTATAATAATAAAAAAATTCATTTAGGTCTTAATTTGCAAAAAGGTTTCATTGAAGTAAATAATACAATTCAATTAACTAAAAATGTATCTATTTTTGTGGATATTGACTTACCAACAATGACAAGCCTAAATAACCTTGAATTAGATGCTACTAAGATTTTTGGCAGCAATGCTTCTAATTCATTAGCATCATCTTATAAAGATAAAATCATTAATGACCTATCTGGTAATGATGCTAGTAAATTAAAAACAGCTATTGTTAATGATAAAAATTTTGCTAATATAGGAATTAAACAAGATGATATTTTCTTGACTACAAATATACAATTTGATAATTCAAAGGGTGAATTATATGTTGTTGCTCAAATTCCAAAACTTCTAACCTTTGGTAGTAATTCAGATAATATTAGGGTAACTATTACAAAATTTAAACCAGTTGCTACTAGTATTCAAAAAAGAGTTGATCACAAAACTAATGTTGCTCCATCAAAATTACAAGCATATTTAAATGAAGATGTTGGACAAAAAGCTCTAGATTTTATTCAAGTTATTAATCCAGTTGAAGGTAATAATCCAACTAAAATTATTGCTGCTAATGTAATTGATTTTGATGATAATCTTGGAACAGCTACAGTTTCTTTTTCGGCTATTAATTTTTATGCTGGTGGTTTAAATCAACTTCCAAATGATGCTTCCCAATCAGGTACTTTAAATGCAACAATTGAATTTGAAAACTTATTTGGTAGTTCTGATTTCTTAACATCAATCAAGAAGAATATTGATGTTAGTTCAAATAACCAATATTCAAGCATGAATGCCCAAACCTTTGCTAATACAATTAATAAAAATAATGATTATGCTACGAATTTCTTGCATAATAATAATGCAATTAATAACGCAGCTGATAATACAACTTTTAAAGTATTATCTAGTAGTTTTGATAATAAAAATGGGGAAGTTAAATTAGTTTATCAATTAGATAAAGTAAAATTGAACAATGGCAATGATGAAAACAAAGATGTTACTTTTTCTACTACAGTTTCTGGCTTTAAACCAGTACTTGGTCCAACTTCATATAAATTAAAAGATAATTTACCTAATTGAACCTTTGAACAAGTTAAACAAGAAGTTGAATCAGACATTAACAATTTAAAGTTATTAATTGATATTAAAAATCCTGTTAATGATTTTAAATTTATTAAGCAAAAAATAGTGGAAAATAGTGATGGTTCTTATACAATTTATGCAATGGTTGATAAATACTATGCTAATGATCAAAATTATACAATGATTGAAAACCAAGAAATTTCTGTAACAATATCAAAAAACAATAATCAATATTTATTAAGAAGTCTAACTTTTAATACAAATAAAGATCAAACTCAAACTATTTCATCATTAACAAATAGTACAAGTAACAATGTTAATCATATTGCTTTAATTGGTGGGATCATATTCCTTATTTCATTAGGAACAATAATTTGTTATTTAATTTCTTATCAATTTAGAAAAAAAATTCAAAACAATAAGGAGTAGTGTTGGGTAATGAAAAAAAAACAAAAACAAATAATTACCCCAAGACAAGAAAAAATTTTAAAAAAAATAATTGAGGAATATACTGATACCGCCCAACCTATTAGTAGTCATCAATTAAAAGAAAAGTCATTCCAATCACTCTCATCAGCAACGATTAGAAATGATATGAGTATTCTTGAAGACTATGGATTGATTGTCAAAAATTATTCTTCTAGTGGTCGAATCCCTACTACCAAAGGATATCAATATTATAATGACTATTTAAATCATGATATTATTCCTGAAAATATTAAAATTCAAATTAATGATTTAATGTCAAAAAGGAATTTATCTATTGATGAAATTATTAAACAATCAGTTGATATTATTTCAAAGTATACTAGTTTAATGTCTGTGTCAACCAATAATTATCATAAGGATTTGTTAAAAAAAATTGATTTAATTGTTTTAAATGAAAATAGTGCATTATTTATCATTGTTACTTCTAGTGGTAATTTAATTAAAAAGGAAATTGATATTAATGATCCAACAAATATTGAGGATGTCAGCATTTGTGTTAATATTTTTAATGATCGTTTAGTAAATACACCTTTATCTGAGATTCAAGATAAACTAGATTTATTAAAAGAAATAATTAAAGGGAAAATTAAATCATATGAATATGTCATTCAAGAAATTGTTAATAAAATCTTTAAAGGAATTGATTGAGTAAATGTCCATGTTGGTAGAACTGAACAGGCATTAGTACATCCTGAATTTAGTGACATTAAAAAGTTAAAAAAATTATTAATATTATTAAATGATGTTTCAGTGTGAAAACAAATTGCTTTAAATAGACAGATTAATGGTAAAACATCAATTAATTTTAATGATAGTACTGGGATTGAAGACATTTCTATTGCTTCTACCAATATTGATTTAAAAACTTCATCTCATGAAATTTCTATGATAGGTCCTGAAAGGGTAACAAAAGCTAAAGCTAAAATTTTATTAGAATTTTTAAAAAAAGAAATTGAAAGGAATTATAAATAATGAAAAATATAGTTAGCAAAAAAGTTAAAAAATTATTAGCTAAGAATAAGCATGAAAAAATATATCCTATTGCTTTTTGCTTTTTCAGTTTTGTAACTTGACTTATTTTTAATTTAAACCCAGAACAATATAAAAATTTCCAAGAATTTTGAGAAACAAAAATTACTAATCATATTAATGCAGAAAATATTTTTAATGATATTAATCAACAAATTGAAAATAATAATATAAATTTAGATAAATATTTAAATCTAGCTGACAATCTAAAACTTAACAAAACTTTAACAATCATTTTTATTAATTATTTACAAGCAATTATTATTTATGCATCAATCAATAGTTTTAAATGTTTCATTGAAAAAGATTTTAAACTTGAAACTTATAATGACTCAGTCACTAAATTTTCATTTTATTTAAATAAGATGAGTGTTGTTAATAATCACATTAAAGAAATTTTTCCTTACAATTATGCTTGCATTATTGATTTTGCTAAAAATATTAAAAAGGAAGTTTTTGAAAAATAAATGTAGAAAATGAGTTTATTAAATAAATTAAAAGACTTTCATGATCTAAAAAATTTATCAAATAAAGAACTTAAAATTCTTTGTGAAGAAATTAGAAATAAAATTATTGATATTTCTAAAAAACAAGATATTCATTTATCTAGTAATTTAGGGATAGTTGAATTATCAACTATGATCTTAAAAGTGTTTAATATAGATAAAGATAAACTATTATATGACACCGGTCATCAAACATATGTTCATAAAATTTTAACTGGTAGAAAAGATAAAATAGATACTATTCGACAACCTAATGGCTTATGTGGTTTAATGAATATGAATGAGTCAAAATATGACCACTACTCTCCAGGACATTCAGGCAATATCTTATCAGTTATTAGTGGTATGTATATTAAAGATGCTAAAAAAAATAAAGATAGTAAGAAAAAGAAATTTTTGAATGATAGCAATTATATAGCTGTCATTGGAGATAGTGCCTTTGCTAATGGATTAAACTTTGAAGCATTAAATGATATCTCTTTTAATCAATTACCAATTATTATTATTTTAAATGATAATGAAATGAGTATTTCTAAATCTGTTGGTGCATTATCAAACACATTCAACAAAATTAAAGGTACTCATCTTTTTCATTTTATTGAAAAAAGTTGTCGTAAAATTTTTAATTACAATTGTTTCTATTTTGGATTATTTAAAACATTTAATTGATGTGAAAATAGAATTAGAGGCGCAAATTTCTTTGAAAACCTAGGTTACTATTATATTGGTCCTATTGATGGTCATAACATTAAACAATTAAATAAATTTTTATTACGAGCAAAATGATTTGCAAAGCAAGGTCCAGTTATATTACATGTTAAGACCAAAAAAGGCAAAGGATATCAACAAGCCGAAAATGATTTATGTGGGCATTTCCATTCTAGTAGTATTAAGCATCAAAAAACAATTGGGATGCATATGACTGATGCTTTAATTAAACTTATGAAAAAGGATACAAAAATCTATGTTATTAATCCTGCTATGACTTATGCTTCCAATTGTCAAGCAATTAGACAAATTTTTCCAAATAGATATTATGATGTTGGGATAAGTGAAGAGCATGCTATTTCTAAAGCAAGTGGCATGGCATTAGTTAATCTAAAACCATATTTATATTTTTATAGTACTTTCTTACAAAGAGGATATGATCAATTAATTCATGATATCTCTCGATTACATTTAAATTGTACATTATTAATAGATCGTTGTGATTTATCTGGTGCTGATGGTTCTAGTCATCATGGAATTTATGATGTTAATATGTTGAAAAGTATGGATAATGTCTTAATTTGTTCTGGAAGAAACATTAAGCAAGATATTGATTTATTGAATTTATCTCATAAATATCAAAGTGGTATCTTTGCTATTAGATATCCACGTTTAGAAATAGATTGTGAACTTGAAAAAGAACACACTATTATTTTAGGTAAATGAGAATGATTTGAAAAACACAAATCTAATATTGTTGTAATTAGTTATGGACCTTATTTTAATAAAATCATTAATGAAATTTATTTAAAAGATTCAGTTAATGTTGTTAATGCTATTTTTATAACAAAGTATCATCAAAGCGAAATTAAAAAAGTATTAAAAAAATATAAAAATATCATTATTTATGAAAGGATTTATGGAGATGGTTTAGCTAATGATTTTTTTAAGTTAGCCAATCAATTACAAACAAATAATAAAATTGTTTCTATGAATTATCAACAAATATTAGAAAACGGTTCAACTAATAGTTTAGATAAAATAGCAAAAATGACAATTGATGATATCAAACAAAAAATTAAGGAATTTAAAAAATAAATTATTTATTTTTAATGATTTCTTTTCATGAACGTGGATAAATTTTTGCACACTCTTTGATTTTTTTAAAATATAAAACATAATTTTGTTTATCTGTTTGGTAGTTTTCAATATTTTTCAATTCTAGACCTAAATCATTTAATAATCTATAGGCCTTAGTTAGTTCTTGCTGGTACTTAATAGATTTTGGTTCAATTATTAAACCATTTAACTTAGTATATGGACTAGAAATTTCTAATAGAATTTCTAAACTCGCAACAGCTCTTGATGTTACAATATCAAACTGTTGCTTCTGTTCTGATTGTATTTGCTCTGCTCGTTGGTGGTAAAAAGTAACATCTTGAAAACCTAAATGATCAACAAGCATTTGCATAAATTTTATTTTTTTAGCATTAGCTTCAATGATTGTTAGTTTCATTTGTGGGAAGACAATTTTTAAAGCAATTCCAGGAATACCACTTCCTGAACCAATATCTAGTATTTTTAAATGATTTAAATCCATGTTTGCAAATGGTAATAATGACTCTAAAAAGTAGTTTTGGTATATTTTAGAATCATCAATTAATCTAGTTAAATTAAATTTTTTGTTGTTTTCTAATAAAAATGAATAGTATTTTTCAAATAAAATAAACCTATTTTGTTCTCAAAGAGACCCAAATTTTTGACTTAAAATTGCATTAAATTCATCTTTTTTCATACTTTTACTTTCCTATTATATAGAGTAAAAAGCAAAAAAAACTCAAAAAAAATTGATATTTTTCCCTTTTTGTATATAATATATTAGTACTTTTTTACTTTTATTTTATAAATAAAAGGATAAAAAGTTGAATGTTCTTTGAAAACTAAATACAACCCGTCATTAAATAAGAGTTTGATCCTGGCTCAGGATTAACGCTGGCGGTATGCCTAATACATGCAAGTCAAACGGAGTAGCAATACTTAGTGGCGAACGGGTGAGTAACACGTATCCAATCTACCCTAAAGTTGGGGATAACTAGTTGAAAAATTAGCTAATACCGAATGTGAACATCATTATGGCATCAGAAGATGTTTAAAGTTGCGTTTGCAACGCTTTTGGATGAGGGTGCGGCGTATTAGATAGTTGGTGAGGTAATGGCTCACCAAGTCGATGATGCGTAGGTGTACTGAGAGGTAGAACACCCACAATGGGACTGAGACACGGCCCATACTCCTACGGGAGGCAGCAGTAGGGAATCTTTCACAATGGGCGAAAGCCTGATGGAGCAATACCGCGTGGATGATGAAGGTCTTATAGATTGTAAAATCCTTTTATTTGGGAAGAATGGCTAGATTAGGAAATGTTTCTAGTTTGACTGTACCATTTGAATAAGTATCGGCTAACTATGTGCCAGCAGCCGCGGTAATACATAGGATGCAAGCGTTATCCGGATTTACTGGGCGTAAAACGAGCGCGGGCGGATTTACAAGTCTGGTGTTAAATGCAGTAGCTTAACTATTGTCTGCATTGGAAACTGTAAATCTAGAGTGTAGTAGAGAGTAATGGAACTCCATGTGGAGCGGTGGAATGCGTAGATATATGGAAGAACACTAGAGGCGAAGGCGATTACTTGGACTATTACTGACGCTTAGGCTCGAAAGTGTGGGGAGCAAATAGGATTAGATACCCTAGTAGTCCACACCGTAAACGATGGTTATTAAATGTCAGCACATGAGTGTTGGTGTTGTCGCTAACGCATTAAATAACCTGCCTGGGTAGTACATTCGCAAGAATGAAACTCAAACGGAATTGACGGGGACCTGCACAAGTGGTGGAGCATGTTGCTTAATTTGACAATACACGTAAAACCTTACCTAGATTTGACATCCTTGGCAAAGCTATAGAAATATAGTGGAGGTTAACCGAGTGACAGGTGGTGCATGGTTGTCGTCAGCTCGTGTCGTGAGATGTTGGGTTAAGTCCCGCAACGAGCGCAACCCCTATTGTTAGTTACTTTATCTAGCGAGACTGCTGCTGCAAAGCAGAGGAAGGTGGGGACGACGTCAAATCATCATGCCCCTTATATCTAGGGCCGCAAACGTGCTACAATGGTCGGTACAAAATGTTGCTACTTAGTAATAAGATGCGAATCATAAAAGCCGATCTCAGTTCGGATAGAGGGCTGCAATTCGTCCTCTTGAAGTTGGAATCACTAGTAATCGCGAATCAGACATGTCGCGGTGAATACGTTCCCAGGTCTTGTACACACCGCCCGTCAAACTATGGAAACCGATAATATCTAAAACCGTATTGCTAACCTCGGAGGCGTATGTCTAGGGTAGGATTGGTAACTGGAGTTAAGTCGTAACAAGGTATCCCTACGAGAACGTGGGGATGGATCACCTCCTTTCTACGGAGTAAATTTATTTTACATTCGTACATTTATGTGTACATTTTTAAAAATCTTAAAAATTTAAAATCACGAAAAAATTTTTAAGTCGGTTTGTATTTAGTTTTGAGAGATACATTCTCTCCATCACTATTTATGGTGATGAGATAGATCTTTGAAAATTAAATATTATCAACAATCTTTCTAGTCATCTACTTTTAGATAATCTAAGAGTAGATAACAATTACAAAATAGAATAGGATTTATAATAAGTTACTAAGAGCTTATGGTGAATGCCTTGGGACTAGTAGGCGAAGAAGGACGTGTAAATCTGCGATAAGCATCGGGAAGCCGATAAGGGGCGATGATCCGGTGATCTCCGAATGGGAAAACCCAATATATAGAGATATATATTATTATTAACTGAATTCATAGGTTAATAAAGCGATACCTGGTGAAGTGAAACATCTCAGTAGCCAGAGGAAAAGAAAACGAAGTGATTCCCTCAGTAGTGGCGAGCGAAAGGGGAACAGGCCAAACCGAGTTGCGACTCGGGGTTGTAGGACTGTAATGTGGAATTAGATTAGATAGCAGAAGTGGTTGGGAAGCCACACCAGAGAATGTGATAGTCACGTATGCGAAATTTAATTTATACCTAGCAGTATCCTGAGTACGGCGAAACACGTGAAATTTTGTCGGAATCTACCCAGACCATTGGGTAAGCCTAAATACTAACTAGTCACCGATAGCGCATAGTACTGTGAAGGAACGGTGAAAAGAACCCAGAGATGGGAGTGAAATAGAACCTGAAACCATAAGCTTACAAGGTGTTAGAGCACATTAATGTGTGATAGCGTGCCTTTTGAAGTATGAGCCAGCGAGTTATTGTTGCAAGCAAGGTTAAATTGTAGAGATGAAGCCGTAGAGAAATCGAGTCTTAATAAGGCAAATAGTTTGTAGCAATAGACGCGAAACGGGATGATCTAACCATGGGCAGGTTGAAGGTGAAGTAACATTTACTGGAGGACCGAACCCACTTTCGTTGAAATGACAGGGGATGACCTGTGGTTAGCGGTGAAATTCCAATCGAATTCCGTGATAGCTCGTTCTCGCCGAAATATTTTTAGGAATAGCGTTAGATTATGATGTTGTGGAGGTAAAGCACTGAATTTACAATGGCGGCACCTAGCTGTACTGAGTAAAATCAAACTCTGAATGCCATAACATTTACTCTAGCAGTCAGACAGTGAGGGATAAGCTTCATTGTCGCGAGGGAAACAGCCCAGACCGTTGGTTAAGGTCCCTAATATACACTAAGTGGAAAACGATGTTGAGATTCACAGACAGCAAGGATGTTGGCTCAGAAGCAGCCACCGTTTAAAGAGTGCGTAACAGCTCACTTGTCGAGAGTCTCTGCGCGGAAGATGTAACGGGGCTAAGTGTATAACCGAAACTACGGATGCATTTGCATGGTAGGCGAGCGTTGTAATGAGGGCGAAGGTAGACTGTGAAGACTACTGGACTAATTACAAGTGAGAATGCTGGCGTGAGTAACGAATGAGAGTGAGAATCTCTCAAGCCGATTGACTAAGGTTTCCTGGGCCAGGGTCGTCCTCCCAGGGTTAGTCGGATCCTAAGGCAAGGCTGAAAAGCGTAGTCGATGGAAAACAGGTTAATATTCCTGTACCTACGTAATAAGTGATGGAGTGACGGAGAAGGTTAATAGGTGCCGGTTATCGGATTCCGGTTCAAGTGTTGAGTTTTGTGAGTTGGCAAATCCGCTCACTTTAAGGATAAGACACAATAACGAGTGACACCTTCGGGCAGTAGCGAAGACCTATACATCATGCTTCCAAGAAAAGCTTCTAACATTATTATTAAGTAGTCCGTACCGAGAACGAACACACGTGGTCAAGGAGAGAATCCTAAGGCTAGCGAGTTAATTATGTTTAAGGAACTCTGCAAATTAATCCTGTACGTTCGCAATAAGGGATGCTCACTTTAAAAGGTGAGCCGCAGTGAATAGCGAGGGGGGACTGTTTATCAAAAACACAGCTCTATGCAAAATCGTAAGATGAAATATATGGGGTGACACCTGCCCAATGCTGTAAGGTTAAAGAAGCTTGTTAGAGGTAACTCGAAGCTCGCGACTGAAGCCCCAGTGAATGGCGGCCGTAACTATAACGGTCCTAAGGTAGCGAAATTCCTTGTCGGGTAAATTCCGTCCCGCTTGAATGGTGTAACCATCTCTTGACTGTCTCGAACATAAACTCGGTGAAATCCTGGTGAGGGTGAAGACGCCCTCTTGGCGTGATTGGACGGAAAGACCCCATGAAGCTTTACTGTAACTTAATATTGAGAATTTATCCAATTTGTAGAGCATAGGTAGGAGACTTTGAAGTGGTTTCGCTAGGAACTATGGAGTCAAACAGTGGAATACTACCCTTGTTGTATGAATTCTCTAACTTGTAATTGTGAATCCAGTTAGAGGACAGTGTTAGGCGGGCAGTTTGACTGGGGCGGTCGCCTCCCAAAAGGTAACGGAGGCGCGCAAAGGTACCCTCAGCATGGTTGGAAATCATGTAGAGAGTGTAATGGTATAAGGGTGCTTGACTGCGAGACTTACACGTCGAGCAGGTAGGAAACTAGGTCATAGTGATCCGGTGGTTCTGAATGGAAAGACCATCGCTCAACGGATAAAAGCTACTCTGGGGATAACAGGCTGATAGTGCCCAAGAGTTCATATCGACGGCACTGTTTGGCACCTCGATGTCGACTCATCTCATCCTGGAGCTGAAGCAGGTTCCAAGGGTTCGGCTGTTCGCCGATTAAAGAGATACGTGAGTTGGGTTCAAACCGTCGTGAGACAGGTTGGTCCCTATCTGTCATGCCCGTAGGAAGATTGAGAAGATCTGCTCCTAGTACGAGAGGACCGGAGTGGAGATACCTCTTGTGGTCCTGTTGTCGCGCCAGCGGCACAGCAGGGTAGCAACGTATCGAATGGATAAACGCTGAAAGCATCTAAGCGTGAAACCAACTTCAAGATTAATCTTCCCTCCCTTTTGGGGTAAGAATCGTTGTAGACTACGACGTTGATAGGTCAAGTGTGTAAGCATGGTGACATGTTTAGCTGATTGATACTAATAATTCGAGGACTTATATAAATCCTTTTTTTGTTCTAATAAAAAGAATGTTGCAAAGTATTTAATTTTTCAAAAATCTATTATTTTGTGTGGTGACGATATCATAGTGGAAATACCCGTTCCCATCCCGAACACGGAAGTCAAGCACTATAGAGCCGAAGGTAGCGAAAAAGTGAGAATAGGACATTGCCACGCAAAGAAAAACAAAAAGCAAGTGAGATGATTAAAATCACTTGCTTTTTTTATTAAATAGAGTGTTTGAGATAAATTGCCCAGAAATGGGGAAGATATGGGACAATGACATAGACCATCACAGGTCGCACTGATAATTAAAAAAATACAGCTTGACACTCCACTTAAACAACTATATGAGTTTGAGTGAGATATGG
>CAJGBT010000024.1 GCA_904501665.1 uncultured Bacilli bacterium
CCATATCTCACTCAAACTCATATAGTTGTTTAAGTGGAGTGTCAAGCTGTATTTTTTTAATTATCAGTGCGACCTGTGATGGTCTATGTCATTGTCCCATATCTTCCCCATTTCTGGGCAATTTATCTCAAACACTCTAATATAAATAAAAAAACTCGGATGTTATCCGAGAAAGCATTTATCATTTATTGCATATAATTTAAGTAAAATTCTTTTATCTAACTAAATATTTAAAAATCAATTTAGCCATTCACCTTTTTAGGAAATTTAAAATCTAATTTAAGTAAATACCAATTATAAGAATCTATCTTAACTTATAATACATTATTAATTATAACCATATTTTTATAAAAAAAACAAAAGATAAATATAAAATTAATATTAATTTTAAAATATTTAGTTATTTATGACTTTATCAACAATTATCATATTACTTGTATTAGTTGGTGCCTGCCTAGGTTATTTTTTTGGTTGCTTAATGTGGTCAATTATTATTGGTAAGATTTTTTTTAAAAAAGATCCAAGAGACTTTAATTCTAAAAACGCTGGGGCAACTAATAGTTCTAGAATTTATGGCAAAAAAATTGGTCTATTAATTTTGTTGTTAGATATTTTAAAGGGTTTATTACCAACTATTATTATGTGGTTAATTGCAAAATATGGAATCAATATTAGTCAAACTTATATAACATCAGAATTTAATCCTTATTCACTCTGTTATATTGCTGGGTTATTTGGTATTTTTGGGCATTGTTTTCCACTTTTTTTTAAATTTAAAGGTGGAAAGGGTGTTGCTACTTTTGGTGCTTTTTTAATTTCAATCATGCCTTTTGCTGCATTGTGACAATTATTAATTATGATTGGAATTGTTTATTTTTTTCATTATGTTTCATTAGCGTCTTTATTATGTAGTGTAATGAGTTGAGTTTGGTTTTTAGTACCAGGTTTAAATTATAGCTTTGTCTTAAATAGCAATATTAAAGATTTATTAATTATTAATGTGTATGGTTCATTATGGTTACTTTTTGTCTTGGCTTTAGTATTTCTTGCAACAATTTTAATTTGAATTAAACACCATAAGAATATTAAAAATTTGCTTTTGGGTACAGAAAGAAAGTTCTATTTTAAAACAAAAAAATAATTTATATATCAATATATAAAAATAGTAAAAAAATAAGTTAGTCTTACAAAAAAATTTTTATTATTATATAATTATATGTAGAGTTTATTTGAGAAAGAATCTTATGGCAGACAATAAAGAAAAAGAAAATAACCAAAATAAACTACCAGAAGGTTATGATGTTATAGGTGAATATCAAGATAATATTGAACAAAGTTTAGTAGATAATTTGTTTGATTATTTTGGTAGAGCTTTTTATAAACCATCTTCATCTGATAGTAAAGATAAAATCAAAATTAGAAATTCTTATCTATCTAAATATGATAAAAAGATTTTTAAGTTAGTTAATAAAAAATTTATTATCTATTCTTTAATTACAGCAATCTTCTTACTTTTAACAATTGCTGGTTTCTTATTATATTATTTCTTTGTAGGTGAAAATGTACAGGCTGTTACAAATAAAGCTGCTGATTTAGCTGCTAGTAATGATTTAATTAACACACAGTCTGGTTGATTAGCCCTATTTTTAGCTATCTTAATTATTATTTGCTTGTTAGGAGTAACAACAATTTTCTTCTTTATCATAACAGTTGTTTGATATTTTAGAACTAATAAGCAATATAATCGCATCATTTCTAAAAATAAAATGTGAAACAAGGCTTTCTATAACTTTGCTAACAATTTATCTGAAAGTGGTCTTATTAATGCTATTCAAGCATCAATTCCAAACTTAGTTATAGATAAACACACTCCAGCATTTGATCGTTCAATTTATAACATTCATAATCGGATTTATTCATATGCAGATATTCCACAAGATGCACGTCGTACTGATTTTAAATGTTTAAGTTCAGGATTTTATAAAGGAAATGCTTTTTCATTAAGTTATTCTGGTTGAGAATGATTTAGAGAAGCAAAGGTAGTTGATGAAAATCAAGAAGGTAGAAATAAAATCAACATTCATGCAAGACGTTCATTAAGAAGATTTGAAGATAATATTTGTGTTTTAACAATAGATACATTTGCTGAACCAAAATTAAACTTTGTTTTGAATAATCCAGATGGAAAAAATATAAGATTACAAAATAAGATCTTTAATAATGTTTTTTCACTAGCTGTTAATAATCCTGATTTAGCTTATACAGTATTTACACCATATGTACAACATACTCTATCTAGGTGTAAAACTTGAACAGATTCATGTCGTAGCATTAGGCAAGTTATTAAAGAAGGTTCTAAGATTTATGTTGTCTTTGATGGTAAAAAGGATTTCTTTAAATTTGCAAGAATTATTGATCCAAGACTAAATTATGTGTTTAACTCAGTACAAGCTAGAACAAATACACTTGTTGACAGAGATCGTCAACTAATTAGAACTCCATCAACTGAATTGCTAAAATTAGGTTCATTGGATGAAACCGCTTCTTTAATGACTGAATACATCCTAGAAGAAACTGATTTACTATTTACTGCTTTAGAAATGGCAACTTGTTACCCAATGGATAATATCATTGCTAAAAAACGCAAAAATGTTCGTACATTGTATGATGTTTTAGAAGAAAAGAGAAATAATCCAAGTAATACTAAATTTAAAACATTAGTTGAATTAAATGATAATTTTAAAGAAGTTGCACAAGAAGATGTTTCTATGAAAAAAAGATCAATTCCAATTTTCAAACCTTTAGTAAACATTAATATTGATGACTCAAAATCATTAGACAACTCTTTAAAAATATAAAATTAAGATATCTATATTTTAAGTCTAATAATAGAGAACAATAGCAAAAGTTGTTCTCTATTTCTATATAATATATAGAAAAAATAATATAGGATTTATTTTTATGTCTATTAATAAATATGAATTGGCTTCTAGTCAACGTCGTTTTCTACTTAGAATGTTAGAATACTTAATTTTAATAGGATTAAATGTTGTTATTATGTATTTATATACATTTAAAATTATTAATTTTAATAATTATCAAGCAAACTATAATCATATTTTATTTTCAGTAGCTTTTACATGTGCCTTTATTACTGATTTCATATATTGAAGTATTTATTTTATTGTTATTCCATATTTTTGCAAAGGATATACTTTATTTGGTAAAGTCTTTAAATTGAAGTTGTATTGTCATCAATCTGAATGGAAATTTATCAATTTTTTAAAAAGGGAACTATTATTGTGAATACCTATTAACATATTATTTATTTTAATTGGATTAATATCATTTGCATTTAATGATCCTATTAATTTTTTAGTTTCAATTATTTTAATTAATAAACAAGATAATAATGTTGTTAAAACTATAGTGGCTACCTTTTTGTTATTTTTAAATATTGTTCTTTTCTTACCAATTGTTTTAGCAATTATTAATTTATTTTTAAATAACAAGTCTACCACTTTTATTGATCGTTTTAGTCATTTAAAATTACTTTATATGAAACCTTTAACTTCTGAATGTATAAATAATGATAAAGAACCAAAGACATATGATTTACCACTTTTAATAGATCCAGATGAACTTGAAAAATTATAAATTTTTGTCAATTTCTTTTATTTTTTTATTAATCATCTCAATTTTTTCTTTTGTTGGAATGCTTGCATCTATTGTAATAAAATCTATTCCATAGGTTAAACATGTTTGTTCTAAAAAATCTACATACACTTCATTTAAATTTTTAAAATACAATAAATTATTTTCAAAGTTTTCAATTTCAACTTGTCGGTTTCTTTTAAATAATCTCTCAACAAATAAATCCCAATCACTTTTTAAGATAATATAAAGCTTAGGTACACCAACTGAATAAATTAATTCATTTACTTTTTCATGTCACATATTATCATAAAATCCAAATACTACTGGATCAGCTGCCATATTTTGGTGTGCAAATAATCTATCTTCAAAAATTGTTCTATCAACAATTACATTTTTGTGGTTGTTAACAAAATTTTTATAGTTATCAAATCGTTTTAAGAAAAAATATAATTGAAAAACACAAGCAGCAATATTTTGTTTTTCATACAAACCTTTTAATAATGATTTTTGGATATCATCATTTTCATCAAGTTCTAATAAAATATCTGAATGGTTTTCTTTGGCTAATGCTTCAACTAATGTTGTTTTTCCTGTAGCAATCATCCCACCAACTGCTATAATATTAGACCTTTTAATTGGTTTAAATTCTTGTTGTTTTAATTTCATACAAATATGAATTATATATGATAAAAAATAAATTTTTAATTTTTGAATTAATAAAAATTATTTTTTTATTAAAAAGTTTAAAAATAAGCCAATTTATGTTATTTTATATTGCCTTAAAATTGATGTTAATTAGGATTTTAAAATAAGAGAATAATAAAATATTCTTTTTTCTATAATAATGTATTAAGTTTTGACTAAATAAAACATTTAATGGAGTTAGTTTAAATTTTTATTTATACATTGATATATCTATTTAATAAAATCCTATGTATATTGGATAGCTAACCCTATTATTAGGCATAAAATTGCAATAATAATATAAACAATAAAGGAAATAAGAAACAATTTCTTCGATTTTTGTGTTCTAGTTTTGCTAAATTCTTTATATTCTTCAAAATTATTAACATCATTAATTGCATGATCATATACATAAAATTCTAATTTTTGTCTTAATTTAGAAACCTTCATAAATCTAGAAAACTTTAACAAACTAAAGCTAAAAGCATTTGCAAATCCAGTTCGGCCGATTAGTCATAAAAGATTAAATAAAAAAGGAATAATACCTATACATATTAATGAGTTGGTCCATACCTTTTTTTGACAAAAGTATGGATAAAATTTTGTAAAACCAATACTAAAAATACAAATTGTAGAAATAATAAAGAAAAGGGAAATAAAAATAAAAGGAACAATCCCATTAGGAAATGAATTAGAATGTATTTCACTGCCATTAGTTTTTTTATTTTTTAATGTTAAATTTTTCCCTGATTTAACCTTAAAACCTTCGCTAAATCCACCATTTACTTTGTTCATTTTAAAATTTGCTCCTTAGTAGCGAAAACAAAATGCTCATTATTTTCATCAACAGAATAAAATTTTGGTTTATCCTCACTTTTATCATATTCTTTATCATATTCAAGATTATCATTTAAATTAGCTAAATTAACATGGATTTTTCGTAATTCAGGACTAGATTTAATTAATGATTTTGTATAAGGGTGAATTGGATTTTTAAAAATTATTTTTGTTTCACCTTTTTCAACTATTCTACCTTTATGCATAATAATTAAACGATTGGAAACATACCTCACCATTGATAAATCATGAGCAATAAATAAAAAAGTTATCCCTAGGGTTTTAGATAAATTTTTCATAATATTAATTACTTGTGCTTGAATTGAAACATCAAGTGCAGATATTGGTTCATCAGCAATAATTAGTTTTGGTTTCATAATTAATGCTCTTGCAATTACAATTCTTTGTCTTTGACCACCAGAAAATTCATGTGGATAACGATAAGCATGTTCATTTTTTAAACCCACATCATTTAATGCTTGATAAACATATTCTCTTGTAATAATTTGTTTCAAAGCATGATTATAAATTTTTATCTTATATTTATTAGTTGTCCTAATTTTTTTATAAACATAAATTTCATCTAAATAAGTCTCTAATTCAAAGTCAATAGCTTTAATGTTTTTTATTTTTGATGATATTTCTTTTTTGATAAAGTTAATTCAATATTTCTTATCATCATCACTTCCTTCTTTAATAAATTTAATAATATTTTTTTTAATGATATTAATCTTATTGAAATAGTTCTTTTTACTTTCTTTAAAACTTCTAATACATTGATTAATTTCTTCATTTTGTTTATCTATTAAAGGAATAATTTTATTCTTAAAATTTGCATTTTCTTTTTTAACAAAGTCTTCCTTAATTAGGAATTCTTTTTCCAATTTTATTTTAGCTTGATCAAGGATTTGTTTATTAGTTAAAAACTCACTACTATTAACATATTCTGTTTTAATTTTATGAAGTCTTTGATTTATTTTTTCAATATTATTTTGAATCATTTCTTTACGTTTAATGTTCTCTGCCTGAACTAAATTAGATTTTTTAATTAATTTTGATTTTAAAATGTCAATTTCATAAAATTCATTAGCTATATTTTTAGTACTTAATACCTTAATATTTTCAACAATTTTTTCATAAAGTATTCGGTACTCTGAAATAATTTTATATATATTTTTTTTATCATCTTTTTCTAAAGATAATTCATCAATGGTTTCACCAATTTTTAAAAGTTTAATAAGATCTAAAATGATATTATTGTATCTAGCTTTAATTTTAAAATCAATGTAAGCTAAGAAGTATTCTAGATCTTCTATACTGATGCAATTATTAACATCGAAATTTTTTAAAATATTTAATGTTTCTTTAATCATTAAAATCTTAACTTTTAATAAATGATATTCACTTAAAGAAGTTGTGATATTTTTATTTTGACGATAGATATTTAACTCTGTTTTTAAACTATTAATAGTTGCTTGCAAATAATTGATTCCATTACTATGTGATTTGTTATTTAAATTAATAATAATTTCTTGAAGTTCCTTTGCTAATTTTTCTTTTTCCTGTTTTAGATCCCAATAATCCTGTGGGGCTTTTAATAGTCTATTTTTTTCATTCAATTCTTTTTCTAATTCATAATAGTTTGATTCTTCAATATGAATTTTCTTACTTTCTAATTTATTAAGATTAAACCGTACCAAATCTTTAGTTAGTGAATTAATTTTATAAATTTGTGGAATTAGTATTTTATATGATGACTCAACATCTAATAAAAAACTAGAAAAATTTAAAATTAATGTTTTGATGTTTTTCTCATTTAAATCAAAGGACATAATGTTTTTTGCACCTTCTTGAAAAACCTTAGTAGCTGATTGATAAAATGGAATCAAATATTTAGAATTTAAATGATAATCTTGTCATCTAAATGTGTTTTTAAAATAAGCATTTATTTTTTGACAAATATGAATAGTTTCTTTAACATCCTTGGTTATCACCTTATTAATAAATAATGGCTCTGCAACTAATGATAAAACATTTTTTCTTGGATTTAATGAAGACATAGGATCTTGAAAAATCATTGACATGTTTTTACACAACCATTTTTTATCCTTTTTATTTAGATTCTTATGATTAATGATTTTATTATCAAAGTTAATTAATCCTGATGTTGGTTCATATAAACCAATAATACATTTTCCAGTTGTTGATTTACCAGAACCTGATTCACCAATAATACCAAAGAAATCTTTTTCATAAACATCAAAATTGATATCTTCAAGTACTTTAATCAATTTCCCAGATTTAACAAAATATTTTTCTAAATTATTAACTGATAATATTTTTTTCTTATCCATTTTTAGTCCTTTGTTTTTTAATGTTAATTGATTTTTTAGCTATTTTAATTTTTGCCATAATTTCTTTTGGAATTTTTATTTTTAAAGCATTAGGATGTAATAATCAAGTTGCAGCAAAATGAGTTGGTGAAACTTGAAATAAAGCTGGTTCTTTTTCAAAATCAATTTTCATAGCATATTTATTTCTAAAAGCAAAAGCATCTCCTTTTGGTGGTGATACCATATTTGGAGGTGTACCAGGAATAGATGATAGTTCCTCACCATGTAGATTTTCAGGAATTGAACCTATTAGTGCTCATGTATATGGATGACAAGGAAATGTAAGGATATCTTCAACTGTTCCTTTTTCAATAATTTTTCCGGCATACATAACATAAATATAATCACAAACATTAGCAACTAATGCAATGTTATGAGAAATAAAAATAATAGAAATATTTAGTTTATCTCTTAATTTTTTAATTAAATCAATAACCTTTGCTTGGATTGTAACATCAAGGGCTGTGGTTGGTTCATCAGCTATAATAACATCTGGTTCTCCAACAATAGTAATGGCTATCAAAATCCTTTGTCTCATTCCTCCAGAAAATTCATAGGGATAAGAATTAACAGCTTTTTTAGAATCATTAATACCAATAAAATCTAGTACCTCTATCATTCTTTTATATATATTTTGCATTTTTGTATTTTGTTGATATTTCATTTTTGCTTCTTTAATTAATTTATTTTTTTCCTCAGTATTTAATTTAGAATTATTTTTAATTTCAAAAATATAATTATTCTTTTTTCTTAATTCAGTGATTTTGATAGCATCAATAATTTGATTTTTAATCTTTTTTGTTGGATCCAATGACATTAAAGGATCTTGAGGAATATATCCAATTTTAGTTCCTCGAATAAAAGGTCATTGTTTTTTCTTAATTGACAAGATATCAATCCCATTTAGATTAATTAAATTAGCAGTTGTAATTGCTCCTTCATTAAATCCGATTGTAGATTTAACACTAACTGATTTACCAGAACCTGATTCACCAACAATACCAATAATTTCACCTTTTCTTAAATCTAAATCAATTCCCCTAACAGCTTGTACATATCCAGACTTAGCTTTAAAGACAACATTTAAATTTCTAATCTTAAGAATTTCTTGTCCTTTTAGTTTATTTTTTTCCTCTTGATGATAATTGTGTAATGTTAAACTCTTATTTAAAAACATATTAGTCACCTGAAACCCTTGGGTCTAATGCATCATTTAGATTATTAGAAATAATTTGTGCTGATAATGTTATTAAAATAATCATTAAAGTTGGACCAATTAATAAATGTGGATATGGATTAATTCTAGCTGTTTCAATCATAGTACCTAAACTAATTTCATTGCTTGATTTTAATCCTAAAAATACTAAAGAAGTTTCAAAGAAAATAATTCTTGGGATTAAATTTACCAAATTAACAAATAATCTTCCTGAGATATTAGGAAGCATATGAGTAAATAAAATCCGAGCTTGTGAAGCACCAAGAGTTTTAGCTGCTTGAATAAATTCAGCATCCTTATACTTTAAAATATAAGTTCTAGCAACTACCGCTGGTCACATTCAATTAACAAGAATTAATGATATTCCCAATGTTAAAGAATTAATATTTCCTCTTGAGAAAACTAATCCTAAGATCATAATTCATAAAATCAAAGGTACACTTGATAAAATCTCTACAATTCTCATTAAAACACTATCTACCAATTTACCAGCTTTTGAACCAGCTATTCCTCCATAAATAGTTCCAATTAAAATTGAAGGAATTGCTACTATTAGTGCAAAAAACAAAGATTTAATTGTAGAATATCATAACATTGTTCATCAATCACGACCTAAACCATCAGTACCTAACATGGTTACAACATTTTTTAGTTCTGGAATGACATAAGGATTAAAACCTTTAATTATGTATTGTGAACCAAGCTGTTCATAACTTTGTCAAATACCTAAATCTTGATATTGTCTAAGTTGCGAGAATGTATTAGCATCAATAATTGTATCAGTAACTCCACTTATGCCTAATCAAGGTATTCTTGGTGGTAAATAAGACAAAATAGAAGTAGGAATACTATTTGATATAGGATCTGCTATATTATCAATATTTGCTAATGTTATAATAATTGAAACAGCAATAATAATTCCAATTAAAATCACAAAAAAAGTAGCAACCTTTGACTTAAAGAATCTTTTAACTACATCATTAACATATTTGGTTGGTTTTCCAGCAATTTGTTCAGAATTGATATTTTCAATATTAACTGGTTCGAATCAATGAGGATCTAATTGTTCTATTTGAGTTTGATTAGTTGATTCATTTAAACTTGGATACTCAAAGTTTTGTTCAATTGTATTTTCATCTAAAAATTGCGACTCCTCAACCTCAATGTCATTTTTATTTAAATTAGCCTTTCTTATAAAAAATTTATAATTTTTATCAACATTTCTAATAATATTAATTTTATTTTTTCGAGTGATTCAAGCCCGTGTACTATTTCATAAACTATTTGCTTTCTTCTCACTTAATACAATTCTAGGATCAATGATTGTATAGAGTATATCAACAACTATTTGTAGTATAAAATAAATTGAACCATAAAAAATGGTTGAAAATATTACTAAATATATTTCTTTTTGATTAATAGCATTTACTAGGATTGAGGCAGTACCTGGTACATTAAAAAACTTTTCAATAATAATTGAACCACTTAAAATAGATAAAAAAGAAGGTAGTAAGCAAGCAATGATGGGAATAGCAGCATTTCTTAAAGCATATTTAAAGATTACTTGTCTAAATTTATATCCTTTAGCAAGTGCAATTCTAATGTAATCTTGTTTAAAAATTTCAACTAACTCATTTCTAGTATAGTAAGTAATAACAGATACAGAGGCAAAAACCATTGAAAGTATCGGGACAATCATTGACAAGATTACACTACCTGCACTTACACCAGTAGCAGGATCAACAAATTGTGTTGGGAGGCCAATTAAACCAGCAAACTGGATTAAATAAAGTGCAAAAATAAATGATGGTATAGACACAAATAAGACACTAACTCCATTAATTAAAATATCGGGCCATCTACCTCGATAATATGCAGAAATTATTCCAAAAGTAACACCAACAATTGATGAAATAACAAATGCAGGACCAGCAATCATCAATGTATATTGAATTGGTAATAATATTTTTTCCGTTACAGAAATCGATTCATTATATAATTGACCAAATTCTCCTGTAGTAAACAATTTTTCAAAGAAATGACCTAATTGAACAAAAACATTATCTAATAAACCAGCAGCTTGTAATCTAGATAGGTAAGCTGCATCATCTTCATTGTTAGCTTTAGAAATAGGATACCCAGGAATTGCTTGCATTAAAAAGAAAACTATTAGTAACAAAATAAATAATGCAACTATTGAAAATAATAACCTTTTAAAAATATATTTTAACATTCCTATTGTCCCTCCTTTCTAAACCATAGAATATAATAATTCTTTATATGTTCAAATAATACTACCTGATTCTCGTGATTTAAATGAACTTTCATTTCAAATATTAAGTTCATCATTAGACATATATAATTTACTTGAAGAGAAATATCAATACTTAGAAACATTTTCAATTGATGTTTTATTAAATGGATTTACTAATTGAGTATTCACATTTCCAATAAAATTACTATTTGGACTAATTGATGCATTTAAATCAAAAACACCAAAAGGCATAAATGAATATTGAATTGATTTAGTAATACCAGGAAAAACAATTGTTTGTAATGCAACTCAATTTATACAATTATTAATAGTAGTTCTTAATAATCTACTAACTCCACCTTCTTCAATTGGTGTAAAAAAATCTTTGACAATTAAATCAGCATAAGCTTTTGACACTTTTGATTTTAATTTAGGTTTTTCACCTTTTTCAAATTGATAATTTCCTCATTCATCAATTGAGTATGTTGGTGCTCCAGCACTAGTTTTCATGGCCTTATTGTTTTGATCAAAAATTATATTTTGTCTATCTTTTTCATAAATCTCTAAATTGTATCCGACAATATCAGATCTATTAATTTTCATTGTATTAACATAATACATATCATTTGGAAAATCCCTTGCAACATTTACTAAATTAGCAGCTTGAATAGTCGAGACATCTAACTCATTTGATTTAAATTGTTCAAATAAAATATTTTCATTATAACTACCGGCATATTTAAGTTCAATTGTGTCAAATTTTTTAATTGTAGCATCATTCATATCAAATGATTTATATTGATTATCAGTTAAGTTATTTGAGAAAGCATTAAAATAACTTTGATTAATTTTATAAACAATATTTTGTTCAGTAATATTAGAAATATAATAAGGACTAGCAAAAGCTCAATCATTTCAAGTTTTCCTTCAATCACCAGAACCGTAAAAATTTTCCATTTTAGTTTCAGTTGTATTTAATAAACCATTAGGTGTTAAAATAGCATTTCTATTTCAATCTTCATCATTAATAATGTTTTTCACTGTTTGCTTAAATGCTGGTATAGCACAAAAATATTGTTTTTGTAAAATGTCTAAACAATCACGTGCAGATAAGGTTGGGTTATTAAAATATAATTTTAATTTTTGACTATCTGATGATGAAGTATTTCGCTTATAATTATTAACATCTTCAATTGTTTTATTTACATCTAATCCAAGTAAATTAATAAAATAATCATTAGTATTTAACCCACAATCAATAGACCTAACATATGCCTTTATACTTGCAATATAATCTTCTGGGGATAAGAACATTTTTTGCCCATTTTGATTATTTATTTGATTCCCTTTAGTATCAACTCAAGGAATTGGTCTAATATTAAAAGTCATTGTTTGACTATTATTAAATTCATCAATTAGTTGATTAAGTTCATTATTAGCTCCATTGGCTACTAAATATGCTCCCTCATATGGAAGTGATTTACTATTTTCATCTCCAATAGTAGTTCATGTTGTTAATCCAGTTCAACATGATTGAAAAAAACTTGAATTTGGTGCATTTGAAAATGACGAATTAAATGATGTCTTGCTAGAAGTAAACGGATTATTTTGATCTCATAATCTTAATTTTGAATTTTTATTTTCACTAGCATCATAAAATCAATCACGATAATTATTATCAGAATTAGGATTAATTTGTTTATAAAAACCATTACGAACTAATCAAGGAACTTTTGTTCATGGACCATCCTCAACAAAAGGAATATTAGAAGGGTTGCTAGCAATAAAATTTACTAATTTAATTCCTAATCCTACATTAGAATAATTTTCAAGTGTCACCTTACCATCTTCATTTTTTAAATTAATTTTAATGCTAGAATTATCCTTTACTCATTTTCCAATAACATTAGCAATTGTAACATAGGCATCTGTTGAACTAATTTTTGAACTGTTTTTATCAGAATTTACTCAAGCTAATAAATCAGTTGGACTTATTAAAATTGATTGCTTACCATCAAATGTATAATTTTCTAATTCTTTTTTTAAAGAAGCTGCTCAATCCTCACTATTGTTTTCAATTACCTTATAAATTGGATGTCAAAAATTAGGCATTGAAAAAGCATCAGATAACATATATTTTATTCAAGTTCCAACCCCATTGTAATCTGGTGATCAATAAAAACTTAATAATTCAGTATTTTTATTATAAAAACCTTCATTTAATGTTTCTGGTGTTCTTTGAATATTTGTAATTCCTAATCTAGGATCAATTGCTTTTAAACTTTTATCTAAATTAACAAAAAAATTCTTTTCTCCATTTGATTGTGAAGCTTTTAAATTCACATATTGAAAATTTAATCCTGGAAAATTTTCATGATATTCATTTTTATATCAAATAGCATATTCATCTAAAACTTTTCTAGTTTTATTAATCAATGTATTAATTACATTATTTTTAGCATTTGCATATTTATCCTTATCTTTATTAAATTTAAGAATATAAATATTAGAAGATTTTACATTTTGTGGTCAAAATAGAATAGTAGCAGAGGCAACAACGATACAACTTAAGATTGAAACCATAACAACTGATTTTCAATGTTTTTTAAATCAGTTCATATTTACCTCCTTTTTATACTTTTAAATATTAGGATGAATCCTATTACCAATTTAGTTATTGAAAAATATTAATATTGAGTAATTTTTTGAATAAAAAATAGTTTATTATTTTTTATAAAATACTATAATAACTAATTTTACATTAAAAAAGTCAAAAAAACAATTTTACTTCTATACTTATATATATGCTAATTCTTAAATATTTGATTAGATATTTTTATTTTTTTATTAAAATGAGCCATTATAAAATATAATAAATAATGTTTATTTTAAAAAGAAAGGTTATTAAGTGGCAATTTCTAAAGAAACTAAGGCTGAAATTATTAAAAAATTTGGCGGTGATATTAAAAATACAGGGAAAATTGAAGTTCAAATTGCTTTAATTAGTGCAGAAATTGATAATTTAACTACACATATGATTGCAAATAAAAAAGATCGTCACTCAAAAAGAGGTCTTTATAAGAAAGTATCACAAAGAAAATCCTTGTTAAAATATTTAGAAAAAAATAATATTGAATCATATCGTAAATTATTAAAAGAATTAAATTTAAGAGGTTAGTATGGCTAGTACTAAGGTTGTTAATGTAATTAAGACTATAGCAACAAAAAATAAAATCAAAATTGATTTTGATAATTTGCAAAAAGATTTAAAATCATTAAAAATTGATTCTTTAGCAGCTATGAATTTAATAATGCAAATTGAGGAAGAATTGAAAGTTACTTTAGATGATGAGAAATTAATCTCTATTAAAACACTAGAGGATTTGATAAAAGCTTTTGAGGAAAAGATAAAATAATGATTTTATAGGGGTATAGTTCAATGGTAGAACTGCGGACTTCAAATCCGCGTGTTGTGGGTTCGAGTCCTGCTACCCCTGCCATTTTAAAAATTATAATATTGAAACTATGTATTAATTACATAGTCCCAAATTGAATTATTAAGTGCAACGCCTTTGATAAAATAAAGGTGGAGCACTTTTTAATTTTGTAAATATATAAAAAAGTGCCCCCTTTAGTACGGAAAGGGAGCAATTATGTTATACACTCAAATAACTCATGATGA
>CAJGBT010000025.1 GCA_904501665.1 uncultured Bacilli bacterium
CTGTATTTTTTTAATTATCAGTGCGACCTGTGATGGTCTATGTCATTGTCCCATATCTTCCCCATTTCTGGGCAATTTATCTCAAACACTCTAATATAAATAAAAACCCTAGATCATAAAAAGAACCTAGGGTTAAAATTAATTTATAAAATTTTTATTTTTAATGGTGCACATAAAGAGACTCGAACTCCCACTCCGAAGAACTAGATCCTAAGTCTAGCGCGTCTGCCAATTCCGCCATATGTGCATGGTGCCGTCGATAGGAGTTGAACCTACAACCTACTGATTACAAGTCAGTTGCTCTGCCATTGAGCCACGACGGCGTGGTGGAGTGTGAGGGGCTCGAACCCCCGACCCTATGCTTGTAAGGCATATGCTCTCCCAGCTGAGCTAACACTCCTCAGATGACATAACTAACTTGTATGTTATGCCTAAATAAATAAAATGGTGACCTGTACGGGATTCAAACCCGTGAATGCACGCGTGAAAGGCGTGTGTGTTGAGTCACTTCACCAACAGGCCATAATGGCGGCCACAGTAGGGATTGAACCTACGACCAACCGGTTAACAGCCGGTTGCTCTACCGCTGAGCTATGTGGCCATTTGCATAAAATGCATATAAATTATATTAAAAAAAAATAAAATTTAACAATCTATAAATAAAATAATTTAATACTTTTTAGTTAAAAACACTTAATTTTTACCTACTTTTAAAGTATTATTAAATAAAATAAAGTAATATGAATAAGTTAACAACTAATGAAATTAGAAAAATATGACTAGAATATTTTAAAGAAAATGACCATTTGATAGTAGAGTCACAATCTTTGATACCTATTAATGATAACTCTCTTTTATGAATTAATTCAGGAGTGGCAACTTTAAAAAAATATTTTAGTGGTAAAGAAAATCCACCTTATAAAAATTTGACTAACTCACAAAAATGCATTCGGACTAATGACATTTACAATGTAGGAAAAACAAGTAGACATCATACTTTTTTTGAAATGCTAGGTAATTTTTCTATAGGTGGGTATTTTAAAGAGAGAGCAATTGAATTAGCTTTCAACCTATTGACTAAACGCTTTAAATTACCATTGAATAAATTATTTATTACTGTTTTCAATGAAGATGAAATCACTTATAAAAAATGATTAGAATTAGGAATTGATAAAACTCATATTATTAAATGTAATAAAGATCGTAACTTCTGAGATATCGGTTCTGGTCCTTGTGGACCATGTACTGAAATTTATTTTGATCGTGGTGAAAAATATGACCCACAAAAACAAGGAGTTAAATTATTTAATCAAGATATTGAAAATGATAGATATATAGAAATTTGAAATATAGTTTTTAGTGAATTCAATAATGATGGAAAAAATCATTACACACCACTTGCTAGAAAGAATATTGATACTGGTGCTGGACTTGAAAGATTAGCATGTATCTTACAAGATGTACCTACAAACTTTGATACTGATTCATTTCAAATTATTATTGAAGAAATTCAAAAAGAAACACAATTTAAATATAATGTTAATGAATATTTTTCAAATGATGAAAAGCAAAAAAATATTAATAGCTCTTTTAAAGTAATAGCTGATCATATGCGTGCAGTTACTTTTGCATTAGCTGATGGAGCAGTCCCTTCTAATAAAGAACGTGGCTATATTATTCGTCGCCTTATTAGACGAATAATTGTTATGTTTTATAAATTAAAAATCCAACAAAATATTTTTGCCAATTTAATTAATTCTGTAAATAAATCAATGGTTGATTTTTATCCATATTTATTAGATAAAAAAGATAGAAGTATTAATATCTTAAATAAAGAATATGAAATTTTTAAAAAAACACTAGACCAAGGATTAAAGTTATTCAATGAAAAGATTGCAAAAAAGAAACTAGATAAACAAACAATTTTTAAATTAGTAGAAACATATGGTTTTCCAATTGAAATTATTGAAGAATTAGCAAATGAACATAATGTTAAATTAGATATTGATGGTTTTAACGAATTATTTAGAGAACACCAAATGATTTCGAATGCTAATGCTAATATTAAAACCATGACTGAACAAAATCCTGTATTAGTTAATTTAAAGGTTGAATCTAATTTTCTTTATGATAAATATCAACTTGAAGCAAAAGTGATTAAATTATTTGATGAACACTTTAATGAAGTTGATTGTTTAAAACAAGAAGATGGTTGAGTTGTATTTGATCAAACTTGTTTTTATGCTACTAGTGGTGGTCAATTAAATGATGTTGGATTAATTAATAATGAATTTGAAGTTGATAATGTAATCAAGGGGCCTAATTTACAACATATTCATCATTTAAAAAATGCTCAATTAAAACTTAATAATAAATATCTTTTAACCATTGATGAACATCGACGTAATTTATTAATGAAAAATCACTCAGTTGAACATTTAATTCATGCAGTTCTTTCAAAAAAAATTGATCCATCAATTAAACAAGAAGGAGCTTTTAAATCGCCACAAAAAGTGACATTTGATTTTCAATATCATAAAAAACTAGATGATAATCAAATTAATTTAATAGAAGAAGAGATTAATAAAATTATAGCTAAACAAATAAAGGTGGATGTTTTAAATCTAACTTTAGAACAAGCACAAGCAATGGGCGCAAAGGCTTATTTTGAAGATGTTTATAAAAAAATAAAAGGTACTTTAAGAGTAATCAAAATAGGAAATGAAAGTTGTGAACTTTGTGGTGGGACACATGTACATAATACAAAAGATATCGAGGCATTTAAGATCATTAGCATTTCCCCTCGTGGTGCAGGTAGTTGAAGAATTGAAGCTATCACATCTTTTGAAACTATTAATGATTATATGAAAGTGCAAAAGCAAAGTATTAAAGAAGAGTTAGATTTATTAAAAAATGAATATAAAAAATGAACAATTAAATCATTGGAATTTGAGAAAAAAATAAATGATTTTATGTTTGATGAAAAAAATAACCGAAATAATATATCAACTTTAAATCAAATTAAAGAATTATTTAAAGAAATTAAAATTCAGAATGAAAAAAATAATGCCCAAAATGAAGTGGTATTAATAAAACAACATTTTTTAGCTAATCTAAAAAATCCTTTTGTGATCTGTGAGTTTGTTAATTTAAAAAATAAAAATATTTTTAATGCCTTAAGTGAAATGATTAATGAACATCAAGAAAATGTTTTTATATGTCTAAATTATATTGACAATAAAACTCAATATTTAATAGCTACTAATGAAAAAAATAGTAAAAATTATAATTTGAATAAATTAATAAAAATAATTAATAATAATTTTGATGGTAAAGGTGGTGGAAAACCAAATTTTGTTCAAGGGGGAACTAATAAACAAATCAAAATTGAAGACATTAAAAACTTAGTTAAAGATATTGCTTAATGAAAGGAGATTAATATCATGAAAAAAAATAAATGTCATTGTGGTTGTAAAAATTGTCAATGTGATGAAAATTGTAGTTGTGGAGTAGACCATAAATGTGATTGTGGTTGTGAGTGTGACTGCACTAAAAACAAAAAATAGAGTTTATTCTAAATTATTAGATGTTTCAAATTCAAATCTATTTTCTTTGATGATAACTACTTTTATTTTATATTTCCTAACGATTGGATTATTTTCAATTGCTTTTTTGATTTTATAAGCAAGGATTTCTAAATCTGAATTATGTTTTAATTTAGTTGGACTAGCAATTACTCGCAAATTTCTACCAGATCTAATAGCAAAACAACTATTAACTTCATCAAATTGATTGATAATGTTTTCTAATTCCTGAACTCTTTCAAAGTATTCACTAAAGGAATTAATTCTAGCACCTGGTCTAGAGGCTGAAATTGAATCAGCTAATTTTGTTATTTGACTATATATATTATTAGCTACAACTTCATCATGATGTGAGTGAATTGCATTTATTATATAATCTTCTAATCCTAAATTTTTAGCTATTTCTACTCCCAAATCGACATGATTCATATCTAACTCATAATCCATAGATTTACCTATATCATGTAAAAGAGCAGCTTTAGCTGCTTTGATTTTATCAAGATTAAGTGCTTCTGCAATTGCAGCAGCAATCTTAGCGCATTCAATTATATGATTTAGTGCATTTTGGCCATAACTTGAACGGTATTTCATACGACCTAAATAGTTATAAATTTCATCGTTTTGAAATGTAAAATTTAATTCTTGTAAAATAACGTCTTTTGCATATTTAAAGTTCTCTTTATTAAATTTTTCAGTTTCTTCTTGGAAAATAGACTCAATTTTTGAAAATTCAATTGATTTAGATGTAAATATCTTTTTTAAAGTTCTTAAGGTTAGTTCTCTTCTGATAGGATTAGGAGAAGAAATAGTGATAATGTTGCTATCTTTTTCAATAATTAGATCAACTCCTGCAATATTTTCAAGATTCTTTTTATTTCTTCCTTCTTTACCTATAATTTTAGCTTTAATAGAATCATCAGGGATTTCAATATTAGTAGTTGTTTTATCTTGGATTATTGGTTTTGAAATCCTTTCCATTGTTTCAATCAAGATTTCTGCTGCTTTTTCATTAGCTGTTTCTCATGTAGTATCTATATACTCTTTAACTTCTTTATTAACTTGAGGGATGATCTCATCATATATAGAAGCTTTATATTCATTTTCAATTTGTTGTTCATCCAATTTAGATGATTGTTTTAATTTATTTTGATAATTTGAAATTTCTTTTTGATATTGTTCCTTTAAAGCACTTAATTTTGCTAAATCATTATTTAATTTTTCTTTATTTAATTCGTTTTTTTGGACATCACTTTTTTTGCTTTTTTTAACAAATAAAATTATTGCTATTATTATTAAAAAAACAATAATAAGCAAAATAACACCTAATACAATAGCTGTAATAATAAATATTTTTAAGTCCATGTTAAATCTAGTAATCTAAATTTTTAGATTTATTTATATAGAAACCATTGTAAATACTTGTGTGTAGATATTATACACATTTTAAATTAATTTAACAAACTAATTGAAAGCAATTTTGAATAATAAAAATCAGGAGAATTAATAATTTCATTAATAAATGGTCTTGCAAAATTAAAAATTGTTTTAAAATCTAAATCTTGATTAAATATCGCTTTTTTAGCTTGTTCTTCTAAAAGCATTAAAAATCTTGAGTATTTTTTCCGATATGGCTTTATTTCTTTAATACTAGCTTTGATATTTTTATATTCTTTTTTTAAAGCCTTATAACGTTGTTCAAAAAGTTGATTATCTCCTTCTAAAAAATAAGGATTTCTAAAATATAAAACATGATCTTTTGCTGTTTTTAAATTATCTTTATTTACCATTTGGTCTTTTAATTCTTCTTTTATTTTTTTAACTAATTTTTCATCATTAATTCTTTTAGATAATTCAAAATCATTGAGTTCAACTTCATTTTGAATATTTATCATTTCTTGGTATTTAGCATTTAGTTCTTTAAGAATATTATGATATTGTTCAGGAATAACACCTTTGCATTTTAAAAAAGCATTTAGTTGTTTTTTTCTTTCTAACATCATATCTAATCTTTCTAAATTAGATAAAGTCATATCATAATTGATAACATATTGAATAATTTTATATCAATTGTCATAACTTAATGTATCAAATTTAATGATTGGTTTCTCATCAAATTCATTAATAGCCTTTGTATTATTTAGTTTTTTAGTTTTGTTACTTAAAATAGTTGTTTTCATAATATAAAAACTTAAATATTATTATCTTCTTGTCATTGTACGACGACCATCATTGTTAGTATCATTTGATGAATTGTTTGTAAATTCTTGTTGTTGATCTTCAAGCATTGTTTCATCATCATTAATTTTTAAATCAACTTCAACACTAGAATGATTATTATCAAAAATATCTTGCATTTCATTATCAACCATATTAGAATACTTCTTCTCTGTTGTTTCCTCAGCAACTAATAATTTTTGAATAAAGTTATTAATCTTGTTTTTATAATTTGGATCAGTTTGTCATGAAAGTTCACTTAAATCTAAAACTTTTCATTTTCGATTTCTAAAGAATAATTTTCGATAAACATATTCTTCTCTAAATTTACCAGCTGATTTTCAATCCCCTCTTTGTGTAAAGATAGCTGCAACTGGTGTTACATTTTTATAAATGGCAAAGTTGACAAAAAAAGTACCTTGCATTTGGTTATAAACAATATTGTATTCACTAGATAATTGCGATTTTATGAAGTTGTAAATTTCACGATGAACTCGATTTACAAAGTTTGGTGTTACTGTTGAATTAATTTGCTTATTAGCACAAGCATATGAAATATTAGAAGCTCATCTAATTCAAGAAGTAAATACTCTTGGACCTTTAGCAGTTGAAGAAGTACCACGATATTGATTAGCATCTTCTGATTGGAATAATTCCATACGGTCTTTAGCTCTAGTAATTGCAACATTAATCCGATTTGGTCCATCAGGTTGTGTTGTTAAAGAACCATAATTTGAAACAGTTCTATCATAACCAATTGAGAATAATATGATATCTCTTTCATCACCTTGTACATTTTCAATGTTTTGAACAAAAATACCTATATGAGAACCATCATCAGATTTTCTTTCCATTCATTCCTTAATACGTGGAGAAGACGATTTTAATAATCTTTCTTGAATCAATGCTTGCTGTGTAGCATTAAATGTAATTACACCTAATGATTTTTCATAATCATCTGTTTGTGATAATTCAATAATTCTTTGATAAATTGCATTACATTCTTCTAAGTTAGATGAATTTTTTCAAACACCATTAACTCTATGAATTAATACAGGGTTTTGAAAAGGCACACATTTAGAAACTAATTTTAGTTGTTTTTCATAAAACACTTGGTTAGAAAAATCAATTAGTTCTGAGAATGTTGAACGATAATGATAATTTAACATAACAATAGTACTAGCTCTTGTTTCATAATATTGCATAATTGAACTTGCTTTAACAGCATCAGCTAAATCTTGAGCATATTTTGAGTTTGTTGCTACTGATGTTTTAATTTCAACTTTTTGCTTAAATACAGAAGTTGGTTGTAACTGTTTAGTATCACCTGTAATAATATATTTTTTGCCACGATACATACTAGGCAGCGCTTTTTCTAGTTCCACTTGACTAGCTTCATCACAAACAAAATAATCATAAATATTATGCTCAGCAGGTATTAAAGATGAAACATCATTAACTGAACAAATATGAATTGGGAACAAATTACATAATAGTTGATAATTATTTTTAATAATAGCACTAGTTGGCTTAGGATTATATGCTGAACGTTGACGCATAATAGTAGCAAATTCATTTCCATATTTTTTAACTGTACTAATAAATCTCAAGAAAATAAAACGATTCAATAATTGTTTTGTTTCATATATTGATTCTTCAACTCGATCTAAATAAATATCTGTTTTTTCTTCTATCTTAGATTCTTTATTATTAAATTCATTTAAATAACCTTTAATGTCTGGATTAATGAAAATATATCATGAAGCAAACAATCTTAAATCTGGTGTGACTTCATATTTTGAGTTTACTTCAGAAACTACATTGTAATAAGATTCAACTATGCTAACTAATGAATTTAGGTCACTATTATTGCATGCATCTAATCATGCTTTTTGTTTTGATGTTAAATCTGAAGTATCTGCAGATTCATCACCAATTAAAGGTACAATTTTTTCATATTCATCATATTCAATTGCTTGATTATCAATAATATATGCAGCTACTATCAAGCGTTTATCATATCCTTGGTAGTATGCTAAAAAATCACATAATTGTTGAATATAACCTAAATTAACTTGTAAATTAGGATTTAAAGCATTAGCAAATTCACTAAATCTTCTTAATAAATCGGTTGCTGAAGAAGATGAACTAGAATCATCTCAATAATTTTGAACAAAATTTAAAATGTCATCACGTGTGTTGATATTGTTTTGTTGTAAAATTGCAACATCAGCAGGATCAGCCATTCCAATTAAATCTTTGATTGAGTAATCTTTTGATCCATAATTAACTCTTGTTTGATAAAGTTTTTGTGAAATTTTAAAATCTTCATAAATATCTTCAAATAATTTTTCAGATGTTGCTCTATTCACTACTTCATCAATTGCATCATCTTCCATTTGAGCACGAATTTGAATGAAACGACGATATAATTTATCAAATTGTGCATAGAAGTATTCTGCTTCTTTTCGCTTTGTAACTAAATGACAAGCAATTGGAGAATAATCACCTAAACGATTGACGATAACATCAAGTGCTGTTTTTTTAGAAGAAACAACTAATGCTGTTTTATTGTTTAATACTATATTTACTAATACATTACAAATTGTTTCTGACTTACCTGTGCCTGGAGGACCTTGAATTAAAGTATTACCAGCTAATGAACGACCAACACAAAGTTGTTGGATAATATCGATAAATGAGAATAAATAGATATCATTTGTCCTAAAATCATCAACAAATTTTTTATAATTAAACATCAAATTAGTTCTTGGTTCTAATAGTTCAGCTAATCCCTTAGAGTCTTTTTGTAAAATGTGATTAAAATCTCAAAAGATATCATTATTATAAATATCATACAATCCAATTGTAATATTTGGAGTTAGAAAAGATGAGACTGGACTATTAGAAAAAGAATTTAATAATTGTTGTTTATTCAAAAATTGACAACGATCAAATGGTGTTGACATTGGCACAAGGTCAAAAACAATTCCAATGTTGGCATAACTTTTTAATAATTTTTCTAGATTGACTTCTTCAGTTGGACCAAAAACCATTGTTTCAAATAACATTTTTTTCTTGATTGACACAATTGTTGCAATTGATGGGTTTATATCAAAAGAACGTCCTTTTAATGTAATAGTAATATCATCAATTGAGGTATATTGAATTTTAGCAGGAGCAAAAAATAATGGTGCGTTAAATGCAGTATAAGTTTCTTTATTTTTTCAATAACCACGAATATTTGGAAAACCAATTTTTAAACATCAATCACCACTATCTGCTTCTTCTAATTCAGCTTGTTTTTGTAATTTTGTAAAAATAGTATCTCAATTAGTACAATCTACTTCACCTTTAGCAGCATTAGGATCTTTAATAATATTTCCAAATTCATCATAAGAATAAGAATTACTTTTATCAGGTGTTCATCTTGGATTTTCTAATTGTAATAAATTAACTTTAATTTCTACATCACCAAGATTTAAAGCTTGCAATAATTCAATTGGAGTGTGATAGGGAGTAAATTTATAGATAATTTCCACAAAATCAATTGAAAATAGATTTTCTTGCGAAATATGAAAGGCAGATGATGCATCACTAGAATCAATTAATTTTTGTTTAATAATTTCTAATTCAACATCAACCTTTTCAATCTTATTATTTTCTTCTGCATTAGTATTGGTAGTAGTGTCAGTAGCAACATAAGACTGATCAACTTGATTATAATTATAGTCTTGTTGTTGATAATATGCTTGACCTTGTTGATCATAAGTATCATATTGACCTTGTGAACCATTTGCCTGTGCTTCATATTCTTGATTATAATTATTTTGATTGTTTTGATTGTTGTCTGCCATAAAATTCTCCTATATATTATATCAACAAAACTTAATTATTATAAGGTAACCAATTACCGTTTTCATCAGCATAGTAGTAATTTCCTTGTTCATCTAAATATCATCAAATGCCAGTTGATTCATCTTGTCATTGTTGTGCTTGACCTGTTGTAGCATTTGATTCAGTAACAACATTATTGTCATTATTTATTACTTCTTCAACAGATGTAGATGACTTAGATGCTTCTTTTGCATTTCTCTTTTCTTCTTTTCTCGCTAATTTTTCTGCTTTTTTATCTTTTTTCAATTGGGCTTTATTAATTGCTTCATCTCCACTTTCTAATTTTTCTTTTTCTCATGGACTAATTAAGTCATTGTCTTTTTTTGCTCTTGCTAAAACCTTGTCTTTTGGTGGTTCTGATGGTTTTCATTCATTATTTTCATTTGCAACATAATAATTGCCATTACCATCATGGTACATTCACTTATTATCATCATTCAAGAATGGTTCATTAGCAGGATTCTTTTCAACATATGGAATAATTTCAACATTATCTTTATTATCAAATTGTTTTTGATATTCTGCTTCTTTTTGTTTTTGTTTTTCTTTAAATTCATGTGCTTGTTGTTTTTCAAAAGCTTTGTTTTCTTTGCTTTCTTTTTTTAATATCTTAAGTTGTTCTTTTCTTTTACTAGCTTTATTTTCTTTTTCAATTGCAATTGATTTAGCATTATCAATTTCTTTTTGTTTTTGATCTAGTTCTCTTTGTTGTTCTTGTAAGATTCTTTCTTGTTCTTCATTGAATTTTTGTTGTAATTTTAAAATTCGTTTTTCTTTATTAGACTCAAAACGGTCCATAGCAGAAGCAACAGGATTTCAAACTCCATCTAAACTACAAACATAATACTGTCCATTATCATCATAATATTCTCATAAACCATCTTCATTTTGATATTTTTCGTTTGGTAAGTGAACCTCTTTGAATTTTTCACCTTTAATTTTTGCAATATCATTTTCTAAAATAACAACTGAGTCTAGATTCTTATCTTTTGATAAACGTTTTAATTCTTCATATTCTTTAATTTTTAATTTAGTTAATCGTTTTAATTCAGGAATAGAAAGTCCATCATAATTAACATCATCAAAACCATATTCCATAAAAATAGCTTTTGTTTTTGCAATTTCATTTGCTCTTTTTTGTTGTTTGCTTAATTCCTTTTCAATTTCTTTATATGGATTATCTTCTACATAAGTATCAATACCAACTTCATCTACTAAGGCAACTCTTAATATTTTTTTTCTATTTTGTTTTAAACTAGCTTCAAGTGCCATTTGCTCTTGTGTTAATTGACTTGCCCGATCTTCATATTCCTTAATTTTCTTATTAAATAAAGTTAATTTTTCTTTATTAAAATCTTTTGGATCAATTGTATCTTCTCAGTTAATTTCTGGGTTTTTTTCTAAATCAAAGTTTCTAACAATGTTAATAAAATTTTCAACATCTTTAAATTGTCCCATTGTCTTGGTTATGTCATAATGTTTGAAAAAAGTATTTGAACCTTTTTCTTTACTTTCAAATTGTCCCTTTAATCATGAAGCATTAACAACAACAGTATCATCATTTTTAGTTGCATCATCTACTAAACTCTTAGATAATTGCCTTTTAAACTCAGCACTATCAAGATATTGCTCTCGATTGTATCATTTAGAAACCTTATGTTCATACTGTTCAGGAAAATAATCAGTATCGTTTAAGAAACGCACATTGTTTATGTTATTTCCGTCAATAATAGACTTAGATACAAAATTATTATCAATTAAATTAAAACTATTAAATTTATTAGTAGCTTCCTTAAATTTATTTGCTTTTTCTAACAAACGCTTATTATCTGCTTTTAATTTTTCTTGAGCATCATTATTATCTAAAAATTCTCTTAGTTGTCGAATATCAGCAAATGGTTTAGTGGTTATAAAACCATCCTCATTATAAAATCTAACATATTTAATTAAATTTCCATTTTCATCAATATCAACTACATAGCTATCATCAAAAATACGGTATTTTTCTGGATCTAATTCAAATTTAAGTAGACGATAATATTTTTCTAATCGAACTAACATTACTTTGTTTGCCCTAATGTAGGCTGAGTTCCGTCCTCTAATATGTAATGAAATACATGTTCAAACAATAACATTAAAAATAGGAATAAAAAGTAATAAAATAGCACCAATGATAATTAAAAATTGTTTAAATTCTATTGATAGTCCAATTAAATCACCAATAATAATTATGATTAGTATAAAAAGCATTCCAGCAGCAATAACAATACCCGAAAAGAAAAAGGTTCAAAAACGTAATTTGTTGTTTTGAACAACATTAGTATTGTTGTTAGCAACTTCCATTTCTAATTTATTAATTTCATTAGCAATTGTTAATTCCTCTTGAATTAATATTTCTTGTTCTAATGAATTTAATTTTCTTTTTGCCATTCTATTACCTCCTTTCTTTTAATGAAATTATATATTCTATGATAAATATAACTTATCCTTATTTGATGATTTAGATTTCATTTTTCCTAAAATATTTTTATATTCTTGATCCATTTTTTTAGAAGCTTTTTTAATTTCGCTTAGTTCTTTAGCAGTAAAACGTGGGTTTTCATCAATTCTTAAAATTTCCTCACCTAATTTTGAAATCCTAGAAATCTCATCTTTATTTTCTTTAATAACTCCCATTAAAAAACTTTCAACATCTTTATATTTTCTATTTGATATATCTAAAATATTATAATTATTAATATAAAAGTCCTTGTTTCTATCGTTTGACTTATTATTAATTTCATCTAGTTTTTGTAAACGTTTATTTCAATGATCAATTTCTTGATTTTTAATTATAGTTGAAAGTTCATTCACTACCTTATCAGTAAATTCAGTAACAATAAAATCACTATATAATAATGTAGGATTTTTTTGCACTGTTAGTGCATATTTCATTCGGTAATAATCTTCATCACTAGACATTAAATTCATAATGTGTAATAAACGATCATTAAACATAATTTTTTTACAAAAAAAGTGTTTTGAAAAATCAACAATTTTTAATGAAGATAGGTTAGTAGCACTTATAGGCTTTAATGTATAACCTTTTTCTAATAATGATGAAGTAATAAGTTTATAAACAGAATATAAAGTATTATAAGAAAAAATTCTAATGCTTTTATACATAGCATTTAAAGCTACTAAATACATAATGGTATCAATATCAATAACCTTATCATCACTCTTAGTAAATGCTAAAACATTTTTTAACTTTACTAAGAATTGATCAGCATAAATGTATTTACTAACTTTAATATCATTCTTTATCTTATCAACTCTTATATATAATTTAATATTTAAAATATTTTTTTGTCAGTTCAAATTACATTTAGGAACACATTCTCACATCACATCAGACATTTTATTAAGTTTATCTACATATTGTTGGATATATCAATTCTTTTGTTCTCTTGCTCTAATAAAATCTTGTTCAATTTCATAATTTGATTTTTTGGGATCTAATTTCCTACTAGATAATCGACTACCTCTAATTTTTGATGCTTCACGATAAGCAAAATTATGAACATTATTAACCCGATATTTAGCTTCTTTTGGTCTCTCATCACTTACTAATAATGAGTATGTTTGAAAACCAATAATTCAAAAAGGTTTAAAAAAACGAACTTCATTAATAATATTCCCATTACGATAATACTTATCAACTGATACAATAACTTTTAAATATTTTTCCACATCATTTGGATGTAGTTCAAGAGAAATCTTTGCACCTTTAGGTAGTTTAGTATTTTTTTTAGAAATAAAAATTTCTTTGATTGTTCTAGCATTAAAATCAGATGGTAAATAGTCTATAAATGAATTATAAACTTTAATATTCAATGCTAAATTTGTTGAAATAGAAGTTTTTGCCTTTATTTTTTTAGCATCAACTTCTTTTTCTGGTTTTAGATCTGAATAGTTATGTTCACTAATAGTTACTAATGAAGTATTTTCATCATTAGCTTTTTTGTTTTTTTTAGCCATTGACGCTTACCTCATTTCGTTTTAATTCATAAATTTCATTTTTTTCATTATCTGTTGCATCTAAACTATCATAAACAATTGTAATCTTTCTTTTTCGTTTTAATAGTTTGTAAATTAATAATATAGTAGCACCTATAGTAGCAAGAACTACTATAGACAATATAATAATTACTATTATAAAAATAAATAATTTTAAATTAAACATAGAATTTTCCATTTGCTACCATATAAATATTAAAGATAAGAAACAAAATATATTATATACTATATAATTATATCTTAAAGTTCATACTATCAAAAAAGAAAAATTTGTAGATTGTTTTTATACCCATCTTTTTGGACACCCCTATATAATGTATCTGTGGGGTAGACGAAAAAATCCCCCAAAAGGACCTTAGGGGATTTTAGTCCACTTCAAAAACACTACTTTTGAGAGGACATTATGTATTTTAAACA
>CAJGBT010000026.1 GCA_904501665.1 uncultured Bacilli bacterium
ATAAGGATTAATGAATGAGTGCAAACTTCTTCCTGTAAGTTTCTCTATTCTATCTTTTGTATTGTGCAATCAGTTGTCATATGTTGATGATGCTGTTCATCCCATATCTCACTCAAACTCATATAGTTGTTTAAGTGGAGTTCAAGCAGTATTTTTTTAATTATCAGTGCGACCTGTGATGGTCTATGTCATTGTCCCATATCTTCCCCATTTCTGGGCAATTTATCTCAAACACTCTACATTCAACATTAAAAATTTTTTGCCAAATTCTGTTGTTCTTATAAAAAAAACCACAAATGATATATCTAAAAAAATTATTAGGATTCTAAATGGAAAAAAAACAAATTTTACAAAAACTATTATTTAAATATCTTGATTTATCTGAAACACTAATACAAAAAGATATTTTAATGGATGACTTATTGCAATACTTTTCAAAAATTATTGAAGAATTTATAAAGCAAAATTCAAGAGAATTTGAATGATCACTTGTAGGTGGTACTATGCTTTCTAAATGTTTTCATAATACTTATAGGTTATCTGAAGATATTGATATAACTTTTTTTTGTAGTTCAAAAGCATCTTCCAAAAATATTATGAAAGATTTCTTGATGTTTTTTAAAAAAAAATTATATGATGATAAACTTATAGATTTCAATGATAGCAATATCTCATCTAAAGGTTTAATGAGAAGTTATTTTAATATGCAATTTACTTATAAAGGATATAGCTATGATTTTGATTTAAAAAGTGTTATTAAAAATCAAAAATTGAAATTTGAAAAGAAGTCAATATTGAATATAATTAGTAAAAACACAGAAAGTGAATTATCTTTTTCAATAAATACAGTAGAATTAGAGTATTTAATTGCGGAAAAAATGATTGCTTTTGAAAGAATGTCTTTTGACAACATAGATGATGTTAGAAGAACTAGGCACATATATGATATTTATTCAATATTTACTAATAACTTATTATCTAATAATCAAGATACATGAAAACGCATTAAAGATTTCTTTAATTGAATCCTAAAAAATATACAACACAATAAGGATAAAATCAAGCCATTCAATGAAAATATAATATTTGATACAAAAAAAATGAGTTCTGAAGAAATTAAAACAAATATTGATGAATTAATAAAAAGAGAATGCTACAAAGAGGAAAAAGTAAGAAAAATTATAACTTGATTTAATGATTTAAAAATACTTATAGACTGTATATAATAAAAAATCATAACCTATAGTTATGATTAGTGTGCCCAATGGGCCTCTACATTGATTATTATATATTAATATTTTATTTTAAAATAAATTTATTTATTTTGAAACCTATCTTTTTAAACAACCCCTATAATTATAATTGGGAGTAGATGAAAAAATCCCCAATTTATATTATCGGGGATTTTTATGTTCACTTCAAAAACCACACTTTGAAAGGATCATATGTATTTTTCCAAATTAAATGAAATTGCACAAATTAAACTTTTCTATAAACTTTTTAATGAGTTTATAAAAGAATATAACAATTGTAGATATCATTATTATTCTAAATTAGAAAAATAAAAGGAATTATTTATGTGGAAAGGTATATGAAACCGATTGATGCTATTAAATTAATATATAATTATGGGTAGAAGCGGCCCTGTTCAATAAGATGGTCCATTAAACATTTTTAGTAATGTTATTTTTAATTGGTAATTTACCAATATGATTAATTCATTCAAAATAACCATTATTAATCTTTTTATTAATTAATTTGATTATCTTGTTCTTAAAACCATATCATGTTGTTTTAGGCATTAAAGGTAGACTAGTTAATTTAAAATATTGGTTTTCTGATTTAAATGTAGTTGTTATGATATTTAATTGATTAATAAATTTCCTAAACTTGGTTTCAAATTTAAATCATAATAATAGATCATGATATTTTTTAGATAAAAATACATATGATCCTTTCAAAAGTGAGGTTTTTGAAGTGAACATAAAAATCACCAATAAAATAAATTAAGGATTTTTTCATCTACTCCCAATTATAGTTGTAGGGGTTGTTCAAAAAGATGGGTTTAAAAACATACCTTAATGTCTTTTAAATCATCATGAGTGAAAATAGATATTTGTGAGATTACATCAGTTGCTGATTTACTATTAGCTAATAAAGTAATTAATTCTGGTTCCACTTTGCTCAAATCAAGATAATACATTTTTATATTATTGTTGTGTGCTCAATTTAAAATACCTGTAGTTTTCCCTACTTGTCTAGCTCCTTTAACAACTAAAGATAATCCACTATTATTTAAATATCATTCATGAATTTCATCTTCAAATAATCTTTTTTTAATAACTGACATAATATGGATAATTATAATAAATTTAACTTTTTATTGCTATTTTGGTGCTTTTTTTATTAAAATTTATTGCTATTTTGGTGCTTTTTAAGTATATAAACCTAATTTATTTTTAAAAATTTAAATATTGATTTTTATCAGCAATAAGATTTTTAAATAAAAAATATTCAAAACATGCTATTATTCATATAAGCTAGCATACAAAAATTAACACATTATAAATATTTCTGCTTAATTTATTAAATCATAATCAATCATAAATTCTTTGTAGTTTGCAATTTCTAAATAGCTTTCAGAATTATTGTTAATAAAATAAATGAAATTAAAAAATTGAAGATAATTAGTAATTTCTTCATATGATAAATAATCTACATCGTTTAATATTATTAATGGTTTTTTATCATATGTCTTAATAACTTCTAATATATTCTTTATATTATCCTTATTAATAAATTCATCAAGAATATCAATGTAATTAATTAAATCACATTTTGATAAATCATATTCTATTAATGAGATAAGTTCTTGTGGAAGTTGTTTTATTTTTTCGAGCAAGAATTGTTCTATTTCATTATTAATTTTATATACATCTTTTTCTTTTAAATATTTATGCACATTGTTATTTACTCGAGTAGATAAAATATCTTTAACCTTAGTAAATGGCGAAATAATAATAATATTTTTAGCATCAATAGTTATATTATTTAATTTTATTTGAGAACATCATGTTTTGTTGTTAAATATTAAGTCTTTAATTGATTTATTAGTATTAATTGATCTAACTAGTTTAAATCCTGAATATTCAAAGTAAAAAGATTTATTATTTTTAATAAAGCATATTTGATTTTGAAAATTTTTACTAAACACTATTTTTGATTCTTCATCAATAGTTTTTTTAACATTTTGATAAAAATAATTTAAATTAATTCTATTCATTATAATTTCCTATATCTTCTTTCATCATTGATTACTTCATTTTCATTTACTTCACCGGATAAAATCATACATCTTTGGTATTGGTATTCAGTTAAAACAAAAACCCTAATATTACCTTTAGGTGGTAAAATTTTTTTTAATTTTGCAATGTGTTGTTCTGATAATGTTTTCGATTGAATAACTCGAGAATAAATTGAATATTGTAATTGGACATATCCTAATTTTAAAATTGCATTTCTAAATAAAGTATAGAATTTATTTTCATCAGTTGTTACATTTGGTAAATCATACATTAAAATAACACGCATACTATTAAAACTAGTTTTTTGTTCAATATGTTTGTTCATTTTCTAGAAAATCTCAAGAATAATCAAATTGAATAGAGTGATCACTAAAATTATTATTTAACAATCAATCAATTACTTTATCTATACTATTATTTAAAAATTCTCATTTACCATTAATTTCAATCTTAAAATTAGCAATATAATCTAATAAACAACTTTTTATGTCATTATTAAAATGACCTTTTTCTAAAATGATATTCCTATCATATAGTGCTTTAACAAAGATATCAATAATAATTCTAAATATTTCTACAATGTCATAAGCTAACGGAAAAGGTGAGTATATGCTTCCATGAAAAAAAGCAATATTATGATTTAATCCTTTTTTAGCTATGGACCTAGCTACCATATTGGTAATTATTACATATCCATAGTTTAAACAAGCATTTATTAAATTATTATCATTACGATTAAACTTTGAACCATATAACTGTCTAAAAAAATGATTTGCTAATTTTGCTTCAATCATGTTATCTTCTAAATCTAAATCACTATCATATATATCAGTAGATAAATTTAATTGATGTAGCAAATTTACCTGATTTGACATCTTGATGTCTAATATTCATTTTCAACAACTTTTTTTATATTCTTTAGTTCATTCCATTTGCTTTTGAAAATTGATAAAACTTTGCTGTTGAATTTTGTATCCAAGAATATAAGAATTAGGCAATTTCTTTTGATTACATAATATTATGCATACTCCGTTATTAATAAGATCATTAATCACATTAACACTCATATTAATATGATTTTCAGTTACTAATAAAACATCAATATCATTCATTGGTATAGTTAGTCTTTTGTCATTATAAATAACTAAACTATTCATATAACTTTTAAGTAAGCAAGGGTTTTCAATATCAATAATTTTTCATCCCATGTATAATACCTTCTTTCTGCGGTTTAACCACAAATTAAGTATTATATATGAAACAATTAAGATTACCTTATTAGGAAAAACTCTTTTGTTAATAATTATGTATTCTATCTAAATGATTTTATTCATTTTGAAATTCAATGTCTAATTTAGAATCTTTAAATGATATCTCTAATTTAGATAATATGTTGTTGTTCTTATTATTTCTAATTTTTTCAAAATTATTAAAAATAAATTCACTTAATGGATCAACAAAATTAGTTTCTAATTCTGTTATAACTCCACGACCACCCATATTCCTATTATAAGATTTCATAATTTTTTGAACTATTAGATCAATAGTATTATTTTTAAAATAAATTTCTATATTTTTCTCTTCCCTAAGATTTTCTTGTATTTTATTAAGCTTAGATTCTACTATTTGATGAATAATATTTTCATCTTTAATAAAATTAAAAGGAACTATATTTTTATAATTTATTCTATTTAATATTTCTGGTCTACCAAGTTCAACATTAAAATACTTAGAAACTTCTTCAATAAAAGCTTTTCTTACTTCTGCTTCATCATTTGAATTATTTAGTTGATTTGTAGCACCTATGTTTGATGTAAATATTATAAATGTTTCACTAAAATCAATGATTTCTCCTTGAGATGACTTTAATCTTCCATCTTCAAGAATTTGTAAGAATTTATCCATGATTTTACTATGGGCTTTTTCAATTTCATCAAATAGTAGAATAGAAAAAGGTTTTTGTTTGACTGCATTTGTTAATTCTCCGCCTACATCAAAACCGATATAACCAGGAGGAGCTCCAATTAATCTTTGATCACTATGTTCATGATTAAATTCTGACATATCAAATCTTATAATTCTATTTTCATCACCAAAAACAAATTCACTAATTGATTTAGCTAATTCTGTTTTACCAACACCAGTTGGACCTACGAAGAATAATATACCTTTTGGTTTTTTATTATTATTTATTGAATGAACAATCCCATTCATTCCTGTGTAACTTCTAATTAATGATTTGATTGCACATTTTATAGCATATTCTTGTCCTTTAACTCTTTTAGATAAGATTTCTTTAATTTTTTTAATTCTTTCAAAATCAATTTTTTCTCATTCTGATTCTTTCTTATTAAAAGAAACAATTGAATATAATTCTTTAAATGAAAGTTCTTTATCTATAATCAATGGATTTATTTTAGAAAATTGAAATAATTCTCTAAAAGACATCCCATCACTTAATGTAATAACTTCTTTAAAATCTTGATGTCCTACTTCTTTGCAAGATGGTTTCAAAGCTATAAATTGATTTTTAAAGATCTTATAGAAGTTTTCTCTTTCATTTTTATTTGGAACTAATATAGATAATGAGTTAAATTCCACATTATTATTAGATATAAATTGATTAAAACCTTGTGTTGATCTTGCAATAATTACAAATTTAAACTTAGTTTTTATAAATTTATTTGTCTCTTCATTTTCAAATTCTATAAATAAATTTATAAGTTTTGCTAATTGTATTGGTTCTAAATTAGCATTTTTTTCAAGTAAAACATCACCAAGTTTTAATATAAAAATTTTTGATTTTGGTCTTTCATTATTTTTACTTTTTTGATATTCATCTCTTACTAAATCAATGAAATCAATTAATGAATTAGCAATTGATGGTTCATTAAAATCGTCAAACTCATCCTTGTTTTCATTTGTTTTAATATCAATAATTTGATTTTGGTTTAAATAATCTACAATACCTTGATTTGGTGAAAAATATTTAATAGTATTATAATTCATTTGTTTTGCGCATTCACAGATAAAAGTTGTTAATTCTATGAATGTAGTTTTTTCATCTAATGGTTTTAATTTTAAAGCATCACATAATGACTTATAATCATCTGATTTTGAATATATTATTTCATCTACATTTTCAGAAACAAGCAAAATATTTTTTTGTTCCATTTTAATAATTAATTGTTTTAATGAATTAAAAAAAGACATTATTTTTTCCTTTCTTTTTTTAGACTTTGAGCCATTAACTTTGGTTGCTCAAAATCTCTTTTAATATCAATAATTTTATATGTATATCCAATTTTAATAATATCATCTAATAATTTTTTAGTTGTTTCTTCGCAAGCATGACCTATGTAATTACCTAATTTATAACTTATATGCATTGTTGAATCAAAATTAATTGATACAGTATTATTTTTAGAATTAATAAATGATATTTTTAATACTATATTATCATTATCATCAATTTTTCAAATTGGTTGAATTTTTTGATTAATAGCAAAACCTTGTTTTTTTAATGAATTAACTACATCTGTAGAAAATCTTTTAACTTTTTTTCACTCAGCCTCTTTAGAAACCAGGTAAGCACCAACATCTTTTAACTGATTGATATCTTTTATTTCTTTAATTTTTTTAGATAATGAAAGTTTTAGTTCCGAACTTATATTTAGTTTTTGAATTTCATCAAGTGATTGTTTTGTATATTTTTTTATCTTTTCATTATCCAAAATATTTGTTTCAACTATATTAATATATTTATCAAAATTAGTATTTGTTATAGCAATATTATTTGATCTTAAGTATTCAATAACTTCATTTGTTAATATACCATGTTTTTTAATTTTATCTAATAAATTAAAATCTTGATTTTCACCTAAATTTTTATAAAAATTATTAGAAATAATTTCTTTATTAAAATTAGATAAATTTACCATCGCTTTTCTTATAGAGTCCATTCTTGCAAGAAATGATATGTACTCAGCATTATTATTAGTTTTTTTTGTTGCTTGAATATAATCAATAATTTTTTGAGCATCTTTAATTAATTTTTCATTTTCATTAGCAATTGATTTATCAACTCATTTATTAATTTCTTTGATTTCATTAATAATATCATTACAAGCATTAACATGTATATTTTGTGAATCTAGTTCTATTCAAATTGAATGTGACATTATTTTTCTCCTTTCCCATTTTCTAATTTATTTTTTTCTATTTCATTATTTATCCTTTCCCGATTATTTTCTAATCATGTAATTTTTTCATCTATTTTTTTAATTAATTCTAATATTTTTAATGGGCTATTTTCATCAGGAAGTTCATCTTCTTTTAAATGAGCAAATTTATTTCTAATTTCTTTTATCTCATGTAATTCTTTTTTTAATTCTTTGTTTTTTATATATTTATTAATTATATCTGCTAGTGTTAAGTCTTCATTTTTTTTTAAAATTGATTCTAATTTAATATTCATTATTGAATTTTTATTAAAATATTCTTCAATCATTTGCCCTTTCATTGTATCTATTTTATTATTTATACTTTCACAAGTTTCTTTATATTTATTATTTAACTCATAATTGAATTTAATTTCATTCTCGATCTTTTTTATCAATAAATTTTTATCTTCAATTAATTTATCTATCTTGATTTCATCATTTTTAGATAATTTGTGTAAATCATTTAAATAATTAATTAAATTTTCAAATTTTTCTAATTTAAAATATTTTTCAAAAATTTCTAGATTATTTAATTCAATTAAATATGCAACTTTTTCATATGTCAATTTTTCTTCAAGACCTTTTTGATTTTTGTATTCTTCAAGAAATGAATCAACTTTATTTTTATTTAATTTTTTCATTATTAATTTTCAATCTTCAAGCAAAATACAATTTAAATTTAATAAAGTTCAAATTATGATATTTTCTATTTCACTGGTTAAAACATTTTCAATATAATACTTCTTGATTTTATTATTAGTTAGAAAATCTTTTGCTTTACTACTGATAAAATCATTAAATACATTTTTATCATCTTCACTTAGGTATTCTATTAAATCAATGCATTCACCATTAATATATTTATCAATTTCATTCGTGATGTGATTTAATAGAGATTGTTTATTAAGAACTAATAAATTAATTGACATATCATTTTTTGTTTTTCAATAGAATCATTTTTTATTCATTTGATATATTGATCCATCTAATAAGCAAATCTTTTGTTGATCTTTGTTATATTTACTAAATGAATTTTTGTTATTTATAATACTTTGATATTCATTTATATTTGGTATTAAATCATATTCATCTTTTTGTTCTAAATCATTTAAATATTTGTCATTTTCTTTGAAAGTATAGAAAAGTAAGTTGTCTAATGTGTGTTCTCTATATTTATTTATAATATCTTCATTGTTTTTATTCAAAGAATTTAATTCAAATTTATCATCAGAAATTAATAATTGAACATCATTTATTTCTTTCAAATTAAATTTTATATCATAACTAGAATCATCAAATTCTTTAATATTTAAAAAATATTTATTATCATTTTCAAGATTTTTAGCTTCAATAATTATTGAATTTTCATCACTTTTATTAATACCATTTTTTTCTATAAATTTAATTAAATAATTTATTTCATTTTCATATCCATATTCTTGATATACATTTAGTTTTTTGTTGATAATAATGTGATTTTTGTTCTCATCTGTACTTTCAAAAATAATTTTATTAAATGTAAGATTTTCTACTATATCTTTACTATCAATGCTAATAAATCTATTTTCATTCAAATTATTAACAACATTTTCATTTAGAGTTACTTCATAACATAAAAGATTATTATTTTTAAAATCAGGATTATTTATAATAATTCGTTCAGTTGATAATTTTTTTAAAATCAAAAGAATAAAATCATGTCATTTATTTCTGTTTAAATTCAATCTTTCATATAATTTTTCAAAGAAATATTCAGTCATATATTTTTTATCAGTTGAATAAACATAAATAAAACTTAAAATAATTGCTTCAAGTTTACTCATTTGTTTTGGTTTTCTATAAATTAAATTAAGGTCATCATAAGATCTATAAGGAATTAAAATTTTAATTTTAATATTTTGTATTTTATTATTCATGACATTCTCCATTTCATTCAATATATGAATTTTTTGAATCATGTAATTCATCATTATATTTATAGAAATAAGGATAATTATTTAAGTTTTTTAAATAATCAAAAAAACCAATCAAAATTAGTTTCTGTCTCGCTCTAGATATAGCAACATTAATTCTTTCTTTTTCTGATAAGAAAGAAACATTTCTTTTAGGAACTTTTTCTACTCCTCTTTCTGTATATTTCTTTTCTCCTCTAATGAAATCAACAAGTACTATATCAGCTTCTCTTCCTTGAAAATTATCAATAGTATCTACTTTTACATATTTTTTAATATCTTTGAATAATGAACAATTATCAAGATAATATTTAATGATAATTTTTTGATTTCTAGTTAAAGTAATTATTGCAATACCTTTTTCTTTTATTTTATTTGAATTTTGTTTTATTAATTTATTAACTATGTTTAAAGTAACAAAAGCTGAATATTGATTGAATGCACCATCACCAATGTTAGGTTTTGTTGAACTTTCTCTTAATTTAATAAAACGTGTTTGATCAAATCCTAGATTATCAATTGTGAAAAAATCATCACTAATTTCATGATACTTAGCAAACTCACTTGTTGGTTTTTTTAAATTTATTAATACTGTAGGATTATCAAGATTTTGATTGTCTATTTTCAGATCATATTTTATTGAATTAAAAACAAAATTATTAGGCGATAATAACATCTCATTTTCAGGATAGATTTTATTAACTAATTTCATTATTTCTTTTCCAAACCTATGAGATTCATTTAAAAATTCATATGGTTTATTATTAGAAAAGCCTGAATAGTTATTATTAACTATTTTGTCTTTTTGAATTACAAAGAATGAATTTTTAAATAGTTTAGTTATATCTTCTTTAATATCATTATTAGTTTTTTCTTCATTAGTGTAATATTTTTCTTTTAAATGGTTCAATATTACATCATTATCAAGATCAGATGAAGGAGGTAATTGTAAATAATCACCTACAAAAAGACATTTTTTTGATAAAATAGCTTTTGAAATAATTTCAGGTGTTGAACATTTTGAAATTTCATCAATGATCATATAATCAATTGGATATTCATTATAAAGAGTTATTTCCTCTCCATTTAATTCAATTTTATTATTAGCACTTGTAGTTATCCCAATAACATTTACTAATTTGTGAAATTTGATATGTTCTAAAAAATCATTTTCATATTCTTGATCTTCATATTCTTGATATCTATTTTCAATATTTTCAAATAATTTAACTAATTTGTCATTGTTATTTGTCTTTTGTTTATTGATGAAATTACGGATTTCTTGAAATGTATTTTTATCAAGATAGTAATTAAAAGTTTCAATTGAATGTTTGCTTATTTTAAATGATTCAACATATTCTTCAATTAGTTGATTAAATAATTCATTTTGTTCATTTTTGCTAGACACTTTTTTTAAAACTATCTTCAATTGTTCACTCATGCTTTCGAAAATATCGTAAATTGGTGCAAAAAACATTCTTTCATTAGCATTGTTATAAAATTTTTCAACAAAAGGTTCCTTGTCTCAATTTTCAAAAATTAATTCAACTATTGCTTTAGGTAAGGATTCCTTATAACTATCAGGATAATCATTATATTTTGATTGATATTCATTAATTAATTGTTCTAATTTTAATGTGTTATTTTCTTTTGGTAAAACATAATTAATTATTTTAGATTTAAATTTATCAAATAATGTACTTTCATCATATTCTTCGTTTGTTTTATTATTTTTTTTGTAGAACTTATATTTATAAAGAATAATATTGGGATTATCATAATTAAACTCATTTAATCTATCAAAGAAATTACTAATAGCTTCATGTGTTGATGAAGTCATTACTAAATTCATATTATTATTTAATACTCATTCAGCTATAGAACAAATTGTTTGGGTTTTTCCTGTTCCTGGAGGACCTTGAATAAAGCAAATTGAATTAGTATTTATAGCTTTGTTTACAGCTGAAAATTGTTTATCATTTAAACGATATTTATTGTATATTTCATCATTAATTGATTTTCTTTCATTAATGATAATATTTTCGGGATTTTTTATTGCTTCAAAAAAGTAAGGATTTTTGTAATATCCTTCTCTTAAATTTAATAAAGCATTGTAATATCTATTTATTTTTGCAATAGTACCTTTGTCTTTGCTTTCAAAATATAAATTTCTTTGTCTTTTTGAAGAAGAATCAAGAATATCGGCAACATCCAAATCTTTTTCATATCTTGCATGAAAACTATAAATATATTTATAGTTATTATCTAAATCAGATATCAATTCATTGTAATAAGAAATATTGTTATTAACCATATTTGATTCATTTTCTAATTTTTGAATTTTTTTGATATTGAAATTTATTTCTTGTTTCTTGTTAGTTAATTTGATATCAAATGTTTTTATTTCATTTTTTGTTTCATTAATTGATTTTTTGACTTTATCTTTTAGCAATTCAATTTTAGACATTTCTTCATTGATTTCATTTTCATTTTTCTCATTTTCAAGTTCTAATTTTTTCATTTCATTAGTGATTGCTTGTAGATTTTTTTTCTCTTTTACAATATCTTTTTTTAGATAATTTATAAATATTTCATTTAATTTTTTTTGACTACTAAATTCAAAGCCTTCAATGGTTTCACCTGTATTTTTGTCATACAATTCATATGTTTGATTTAATTTAATATCTTGTTTTGAAAATAAAAATAATTGATCTTTATATAAAGAAATGAAATTGTCTCTTTGACTTTCACTTTTATCATTAAAAGAATTTCTCATTTCTTTTAAGATTTCTTCTCATTCTTCTAATTTTAATTTGTCACCATTATAATCTTCATTATCAAAAATATCTTTTAGATTATCTAGCACAAGTCTTCAATTCCCTGATTCATCAGGATTATATTCATAATTTTGATCTCCATAGTCACCAAGTTCTATTGAAATACTACCACTATTATTAAAATTAAAATTATCATATTCTATTCTTCTTAATCAAACTTTAATTGGAGAATTTTCTGTTTTTGGATTTTCTATGTTTACATAAAAAACTAGAGAGTTGTATATTAGATTTTCATTGTCTGATGTAATTATTATTGCAACATTTTTTATAGATTCTCCTTTGTTAAGATTCTTGATTTTTTTATTTCATTTTCTTAATGATTTAACTGCTTGTAATTTGTAATTATATTTATTAACTTGATTTATAAACTCAGTTCAATATAAATCAAAATGGTTGCTTTGAACATTAATTTTATTTTCAAAATTATTTAATAAAAGATACTTTAAAATACTACTTATTAAAATTTCTCTTATTGTAAATTTACTTTTTTTTGAAACAACTGATTTATTTATATATTGTTCTGAATTATCAATCTTTTGATCTAGATTAATAACAAATTTAATTTGTATTTTTTCATCATTTACCATATTGTTAACAACCTTCTAATTAATTTTGCTAACAAATAGGTCTTGAATTTCAAAATTATATATATATATATATATATTGATAGATATTGTGATTGATTAACATAGCATAAACATTTTATAACAATGTATTAAAAAATAAGATATTTTTGTTCGAGTTACCAAGTTTACATAAGTTTAGTATTAACTAAAGATACGGGCTAGTCCCAACTTACATGGTAGTATCCATTTGGACTCTACCATTTTTTTATATATAAAA
>CAJGBT010000027.1 GCA_904501665.1 uncultured Bacilli bacterium
GAATTTGTAAAATTTCTTGAATCTAAAGGTGTGATTAAAAGGTTAATCCTATTAGGTCAACCTGAGTGTAATGGTTGTGTAGAAAGATTTCATAAGACTATCGATAAAAAATGTTGATCACAATTTAAACAAGCAAAATCAATTGATGAAATTAAAAGAATTATTTTTTGTTTTAGTTATGAATATAACTTCAAAAGGTTCCATTATTACTCAGAATTAGAACATCTACCTTATGCTCAAAGATTTTTAATACCTAAAATTGCTATAAATTCTGATATAATGAGATATAGAAGTTACCAGTCCCAAAAGATGGTGCATTAAACAATTAATTAAAATGATATATTTAATAAAATTTTATATAATATTTTTAATAATCTTTAAAGATTAAAAAGGACTAAAACTATGGAAAAAACTTTTGCAATGATAAAACCAAATGCTGTTCAAAGAAATTTAATTGGTGAAATTGTAGCTCGAATTGAAAGAAAGGGATTTGTAATCCATGCTCTTAAATTTGTAATGGTTACCAAAAAACAAGCTGAAGCACATTATAATGTACACAGGGACAAACCGTTCTTTAATGATTTAGTAGAATCTATTACTTCTGGACCAGTAGTTGTTATGGTTGTTGGTGGGAACAATATTGTTGAGATATTAAGATTATTGGCTGGAGCTACTAAACCAACTGAATCATTGCCAGGGACTATTAGAGGAGATTTTTCTAATGACATTGGTATGAATGTTATTCATACAAGTGATTCTATAGAAAATGCAAAATATGAAATTGGTGTTTATTTTTCTGAAGATGAAATCATTGACTATGATAAGACTTTAAATAAAGAAGTTTTTTCTCAATAATTTTATTAAATTTTTATGTCTTCTAAAAGTTTTTCAATTGTTATTCCTTACTATAATTCAAATAAATATATTGAAAAAGCACTTGAATCAATCATTACTGCTAAATATGATCAATCATTAATTGAAGTGTTAATCATTGATGATGGTTCTAATAATGACTCTTTTGAAGTAGTAAATCAATATTGTCAAAAATATAAAAACATTAAATTATTTCATAAACCTAATGGACAATGGGGCTCTGTTATTAATTATGTTTTATCTAATCAATTAGTTAAAAAACAATATATTGCTATTTTAGATTCTGATGATTTTTATCATCAAAATACTTTTGCAATTTTAAATGATATGCCAGATCATGATATATTAGTTGGAGCATTTAGAAAATTTAATGGAAAAAAACAAACTAGAAAAGTGTTACCTTTTTGGTATTTGATTAAAAGGAATCTTTATAATCAAAGACAAATGTCGACTCCTTTTTGTTTACCATTAATTTTTTTTACTAAAAAAGAAGTATTTTATACTTTAGAAAAATTAGATGAGAATATGGCTTATCAAGACCCTGTTTATTGATGCCAATTAATAAAAAATGCTAAATCCTTATCTTTTACTAAAAAAATTACTGGATATTATTTTTTTAATCGCCCTGATAATTCAATATCACAATCATGAGATGAAAAAAGATTTATAGCTGAATTGAATGCATGTAAAAAAATGCTACAATATGACAACCAAGAAATGGTTTCATGCCGTCTTAATATTAAAGCTTTTAAACAAATAATAAAAGCTAAAAACATTAAATTTCATATTAATCGAAAATTTAACTTTAAATGGTATCCCTGATATATTAGATGTTTTTATTTCCTTGTTCATCAAATAACTTTAAAAAAATTTTTTATTTATAACAAACATGATTAATTTCTTTTAAGTGATATTTACTAACTAAATTTGGATTTAATAAAATTAATAATCGCTTATCAAGCTTATTAATTAACATTAACTCTTCTTTTGAAAAATTTTTAAAATGACTTAAATCTATGAAAAAAATTTTCTTTTTTTCTAAAATATCCTTTTTAATTTTATCTGGTTTGATACCCCAAAGGATATTTTGAAATTTTGTCTCTTCTATTTGTTCTTGTTTATTTTTCATTAGAAGTAAAAAAGTAGCTTTTTTAAATCTCTTAAACCCATTTAAATCATTAAATTTTGGACAATAGTAAACTAATGATTTTTTATTCTTAATTTCTGATAAATTATTCAAATAATGAATTTTATTTTCAAATATCATTTCTTTATTTAAAATGATTTTTTGAGATCGATTATAAATTGTTTTTAAATAAAAATAAGCAAAAGATTTTCAAAAAGTTTTTGAATATTTTAGTTGCATATCATTAGATTTTAAAAAATTTAAAAAAGCAATTAATGGTAACTTCTTAATATCTTTATTTTTGGAATAAAATTTAGATAATTTATAGCAAACCACCATTATTTGAAATAATGTACCATTAATGTATCTTTTATATTCTTTATTATTTAATCAATTTTGTTCATCATATTTTTTAAAAGCATATTTTGTTTGTTCAAATAAATCAATTATTTTTCATTTATTTTGTTCACTAAATTGTGATAGTGTTTTTACTTTATTAGATCTAAATCTTGAGTAATAATAAACAATATTTTTAGTTGATTTAAAATTTGGAGTTTTTAAGAAAATATAATTCATTAACCCAATGTCTTCGTAAGAATAGCCAGGTAAAAATTCATCATTTTTAAAAACGTCCTTATTTAGCAAACATGATCAGCATGTACAAATATTAGATTTTACATAATGTTGAGAAGTAATCTTTTTTGTATAGCGATATGAAACAAGGAAAGGGAAATAAAAAAATTTTCTAAATATAACGATTGCTCTTCCAGACACAATATCATATTGTCCCTCTGTGGCAATTTTATATAGTTTTTTAATTGCATTTTTAGGAACAAAATCATCATGGTCTAAAAAATAAATAAAAGGAGCACTTGCATTTTTAATTAAAACATTACGACACTCAGCTAAACCTTTGTTTTCTTGATTAATAATTCGACTATTTTTTGTGAATCCATATTTTTTAATATTTTCTTCTAATTTTAAAAGTGTGTTATCAGTAGAACCATCATTTAAAAATAATAATTCTTTATCTTCAAAATCAATCTGACTTAGATTTTTAAATAATTTATCTAAAAATTTTTCAGAGTTATAACAAGGAATACAAATTGAAACCTTTAAATCATTATTCATAAATCATTAAGTTTTATTTTATATTATAATATAAAATATTTATCCAAATAATTTAAAAGAAGCACAATGAAAACTAAGATAAAAGATGATTTTTGTTTTAATAGAAAAGTAAAAGTAAAAAATGATATTTTTAATATTTATTATGTTAAAGCACTAAAAGATAAAAATAGTAAAAAATGTTTATTTTTTGTTCCAGGTTTAAATGGTAATGGTGTAACAATTAATTATTGAAACTATCCTAAAATAATAAATAATTGAAATATCTTTTCAGTAGATATGCGAGCGCAAGGAAATGATACTAATAAACCATCACGTTATTTTAAAACTTATTTAAATGATTTATATGAAATTATTAAATTTATTAGGGAAGAATTTCAAATGGAAGAAATAATTTTATTGGGCGAATCATGAGGTGGAGCTTTATGCAATCTTTATGCTAAGTTTTATCATGATGTTAATGGGTATATGACATGAAACATACCATATGAAATTATTGATGTTTCAAACGAAAAAAAGAAAGACAAATTCTTGAAAAATATTAAAATGATACTTACATTTTTAACCAATATAAATACATATGATAATGGAGGTTTTGTTGAAAAATTAACAAATAATCCAATTTTAATTAAGATAGTTAAATTTTTAGCTAGAAAAAAGGTTTCTAATCGTGTTATTATAGCGGCTTGATTATCATTTAAAAAGTCATGAAGATTTATCCTTAAAAATCATAAAAAAATTAATTTTAAATATATTCAATCAAATGATGATATTATGAAATCCAACAATGTAGTTGAGAAATTAAAAAAAGAAAGTGATAAAGTCATTATTTTTAATAAAGGGACACATATATTAACTTTTGATAAATTCCAACAAGACAAATTATTTGATGAAATTTATAACTTTATATCAAACAAATAATCTCTATTTTTAATATTTGGAGAGAATTCTCTCAAAACTATTTCTTATTTTTTGCCTCATCTATAACTAAGGTAAAAAATTTCAAATTTTTAAACTATAAAGCTAATTCTTTTTTAATGGTTGGACAATTTTCAATTCTATCCAATCGGTAATTAATTTGTTTGATTTCTTCTTCTACATGATCTATTCTAGCTTCAATTTTGTCTAACCGATCTTCAATGTTATCTAACCGAGCATTAATTGGTTGTAGTAACTCTTGTAATTGTTGTAATTGCAAGTCACTAAACCCTTTGTTTTGATTGTTATTTGATGATTTCATAATTTCTGTTCCTAAATAAATAGTTCATTGAGCAGCATTTTCATCTTCGTGTACTTTAATAGCATAGTTTCATGTCCTATTCCTTAAAGCTGCTAGAAAAGCTTTCTTATTAAATTTAATCATAAAATGACTCCTTTTGGTTTAAATTTAGTTTTTTAATAGTATCTATTAAATGTCTCTATCTTAAATAAAGGAGAAAAAATTCTTATTTTTCATTTTTATTTGTCTAAAAGTGAAATTTTTGCAAAAATTTAAAAAATTTTAGTCTATATATTAATAGATAAATAAATTAATTTAAACAGTAAGTTCTTTTTTAATAGTAGGGCAGTTTTTAATTTGTTTAATATCAGACATCATTGCATTTTATTGTTCTTCCACATGATCTAGTCTAACTTCAATGTTATCTAACTGATCATTGATATATTTAATATCTAATTTCATTTCTTTAACTTCACTAATTACATTTAATATTAATTCTCTTATTGTTGGTGGTTTCATCTTGTGATTCCAAAATAAATATGTAATTGTCAATAATCTTTGGTTAGAACTTGATATGCTCTAGTAATATTAAGAGCCTTTTAACATTGCTATAATCATTACTTTATCAATTGTATTTTCCGTTTTTTACCTTCCTTGGATTATGCTCCTACTTATAAATAAGAAAAAAAATTCAAATTTTTGCAAAAATTTAACAAAATTATTAAAAATAGAAAATGTATTAATATTAGATTCCATCCTAAATAATTGTATTAATAAAAACTTAACTAAACATTAATAAAATTTTAGGATAATTATGATATGATAAAAACCTAAAGATTAACTAAAAATATAAAAATAAATCGGTCAGTAATATTTTATTTCCTAGACCAAATTTTTTCCATATTATCATTGTTGTAAAAACCTTTATTAGGATCAACTTTTCATATACCCATTGAATTAATCTCAAATGAATTACTATCAAAAATCATTTTTCAATTATATGTGCTAATTGTAGCAAAGATCCGGTGTTCTAAATTTCTCTTTTTTAAGGAATTTTTATTTTCATCTAATGGATCTGGAAGTGATTGTGCTTGAATTAAATCCCGATAGCTTGTAGGCATAAAAGAATTTATAATATCATCACTAACAAAGTGTGAAGATTGCTTTGAATTTAAATATTGATTAAGATAGTTTTCCATAATGATTGGTATATCTTGCAAAGATAAAACTTGATCATCATTAAATACAAACTTATCTTGTTTGTTAATAATATGGTCTTGTATATCATATTTAAATGGTTTGATATTTAGACAAGGTATATAATGGTGTCAATTAAAATTAAAAATGGTGTCATATTGTTGTTTAGTTATTTTTTTATGATTAAGTAAATACTTACAAATGTTTTTAAAAATATTTAAACTTCTAACTTCATAACCATGATCAGATAATACAAAAATTAATGATTTGTCATATACAGTTATTGGTTTTCCATTTTTATCATAAATAATGTTCCCATCATTATCAACAAAAGGTTCATTTTTCAATCTTAAAAGAAATGGTTTTAAATCTTGCATTACTGTTCAAATGGAGCGCACGAAATCTTCTTTTGAATTGCTTGATTTATATTTATTTTTTTCTTTAATAATATAATTTTCATGAGTTTGTTGACTAAAAAAGCTAAAAAAGGTACCTGAATTGCTTGAATCAAATTTAATTATACTTGGTAATTTATTTAAAACTTCTGCATCATAAATTGAATCCTGTTCTAAAAGTTTAATATATCGATTAAATTTATAATTTGCAATTTTAGCATTAGTCATTGTGTTTATATCCATGTTAATACTACTAAAATCATCTTGTAGTTTTCTCATGTTTCCAAAACAGTATTGTGATGACATTGAGGTATCGCCATAATATGGTAAATTATTATATGTAATATTTGATACATCATTATCAATTAGCATTTTTGATAAGTTATATAAAGCATAAAAGTATCACTCATTTTCATTAAGTTTATTATTTGTTTTGGGTTGAATATCCACATTTTTTGATATTGATTGTTTCATAGCAATATTAAACATTGGTCCAGAATATATTGCTGGGTTAGAAATCTTAGTTAATGAACCATTTGATAAAACATTGGCATATGATGTAAATTCAGGAAATAATTTTATAAAAGCATTTTCCTTATTAATGATTTCATCAACTAGCAAAAGCAAATTTCATGTTACTCCTTGGGTTCTATCAAAATATAAAAATAAAACATTTTGTTTGTTTTTTGATAATTTTAAATACTTGGCAACATTCTCATTGGGAATTAAATAAGATTTACTATTCTTATTACTAAATAAAATAGGAATCAGAATTGATCCAATATAAATAAAAGGTATAAAAATAATAAATATAAATCAAGCTATTTTTTTAAATTTAGTTTTCTTAGTATTTGTAGTTCTTGTCCTTAATAATATAAAATTTTGTTTTGCAAAAATCTTGTATTTTCCTTTATAAAAATGAATCAGATGTATCAAATTAAGAAAATAAATAAAACAAAATAAAATAATGAAAATAAAAAGTAACCAATATAGTTGGAAACTATAAATAATTTTGTTTTATGCTGTTCACTTTGCGAGGTGTCTAAATCATAAAATGAAAATAGATTTAACAAAAGACCAATACTTGTAATGATAAAACCAATAAGAGAATATCTAGCACAAGCAATAAAGGCATAAATAATGATCAATGATTTATCTTGACCCATATCAATCATTTCTTGGGTCATTTCACCAATTGTAAATCTTTCAGGAAAGGGAGTGATATTTAGAAGAAAGTATATTAATAGTGATAAAAATACTATTAACAAAATAATATATATAGTATTAAGTAATAAAAAAGTTAAAAAAGGAATTGTTTTGGCATCTTTAATTTTAAAACACATACATATTATTATATATGTATAATTATAAAGTTAGCTTAAATATAAAAAGAAAGAGTATGACTCAAATAGGAAAAAAATTAAAAACGCAAGTAATTATTGCTAGTATAATTGGGATCTTAACATTTGGTATTTATGATATTATAGTAGCAATTATGATGTTAAATAACATTGATGAATTTGAAAATAGGAATTTAGCAATTGCTACTGGAATTTGTTTATTACCTTTATGATTCTTAATTCCATTAATTTTAGTTTGTTTACTAAAATAAACTCTATTAAATTTATAAATACACTATTAAAAAGATTAAAGTCTATCTTTTTTGTGTTTTATGTTATTAATTTAATTTTTAGATTACTTGATATTAGTAATAAGCACATTGAGTTTACTAATACATCATTTAAACTTAAATCACACAATTTGTAATGATTTTAAATATTTTCACTGCATGTAAGTAATAGCAAATACTAAATTAGTATTTTCTAAATAAACCAAAGTTTATCAACAACTAGTTCATTGATAAACACTATTTTAAATCAAAACTAAAATAGACTCTAAAAAATATTCATATAAAATGATAAAACAAAACAATTGTGTTTTCTTATAGCATTTTGATGCTTACAATTTATTAGGTGGTGTTCCTTCAGCATTAGCAACAATAGCATCAATTTTTACTAAGACATCATTTGAACCTAAATCACTAACAGCAATGATTCTTCCAGCTGGTAAAGTATCAAAGAATTTTTCTAAAACTCCTTTAAATTGACTTATAACATTGATATCTTTAACAAAAATATTTAATTTCACTACGTCATTAATATCATGATCAATATTCTTTACAATGGCTTTTAAGTTATGTAAACATTGTTTAAATTGTTCACTAACATCACCACTAACAACTTGATTCTTGCTATTAGTTGGGAAAATTTCAGAAATGTTATTATAGTGAGAAAAAGCAACTGAATGTGTAGACAACTCATTAATTGCAACTTTGCTACAATTAGATGGTCATATTACAATTCCATGACGATCTTCAACTAATTGAGGAGGCGTTCCATCTCCATGTGAAACAACAACTTCAACTTGAACTTTTGCCCCTCATAACAAACCATCTACTTGGTTAATAGACAAGGCAGGTAGGTAATTTTCAGCTCGAGCAATTGCACTATCTGGGAAAAATGTTTTATATATAGCTTTAATAGCAGGTAACTCCTTAATTGAAGTAGCATAGATGTTTACTTTCACAATATCATCAAAAGGAATATCCATACCTATTAAAATATTTTTAACATTTTGTAATGCTTGTTTTAATTGATCACTAACACTATTACCAATAATTTGGTTAGTATGAACATCAATTGGTAACTGTGCTGATAAATGATTGTAATGTGAAAAAGCAACACTTTGATTTGAAAAATCGTTTTGAGGTGCACTATTAACATTACTAACAACTTTTGATAAATCACCAGCTTGTGGTGCATTAGGAATTGTTCCTATCCCATTAGACACAACTGCTTCAATTTGTACCAATGCATTCATTGGAATATCTTTTACAACTAAAAATGTAACAGTTGGTTTGTATTCAGAATAAATTGACTTAATAACTGAAATCACAGTTTCAATATATTCTTGGGCTTTTACAAATATAGTTAGACGAACAACATCATTTAAATTATGATTAATACCTAATAAAATAGTTTCAATATTCTTAAAACATTGCATAGTTTGTTGGTTAATATCATTAGAAACAATATGTCCATTATTATCTATAGGTAATTGGGCTGAAAGATTATTATAATGTGAAAAAGCGACTGTCTGACTAAAACCTAATATACTTTTTGGTACATTATTTATATTTCTTGCTAAAACTTCATTAAATTTACTCATACTAATTTCCTCTCATTAAATTATGTTTGGTTCTGTAATCAATAAATCACATATATTAATTATAACTTAATTTTTTGCCTAAACCAATTAAGCTTTCTACTTAAATTTATAAAAATTTAAATAAAATTACTAAAAATAAAGTGAGTTTCAAAGAGCTCATTAAATCAGCATTTTAAAAAAAATATTAATAAATATTAATAAGATTGCTAGCATTTGAAGATTTAATTTTTGCTCTATATAATTAAATATATATTAAGTATTTTTGAGGACGAATCATGAAAACAGATGACTTTATTAATATAGATGAAATTGTAGAGCGTCATATGAATAATATAGATAAGACATCTAATATCAATGAACAAATTTGAAGTGAACCTATTGATGATTCATTTGTAAGTTTAAGTAATAAAAACAAAACTAAAAATGAGACTCAAAATAATAAGATGAAAACTATTAAAATGAATTTAAATGATGCTTGTTTTACTAAAAAAGCAGATTTATTTGATAGCAAGACTAGAATACTTGATTTTAAATTAGATAATGAAAATAATAGTAAAAATACAAAATCAAATACAATTAAAACTAAAAAAACAGTTAATTTCTCTTTTGATAACTTAACATCACGTTTTGAAGAATTAGAAAGAGATTTAAGCGAATATCAACAAGATAAACATAATAGTAAAAAAACTAATCATTTTACAACATCTAAAACTAAAACATCACAATTTGATTTTGATACACAAATTAAGCAAGAATGTCAGCAAGCTAATCAAAAGACAAAAACATTAGATTTTAGTTTTGATCATTTAGATAATCACAATCAAACAAAAGATATTAAATCAACTAATATTGATAATGAGAAAGTAAATAAAGTTGAACTAAAAACCAAAAAAATTAATGAACAAGAAAATGATTTTTCAGATTTATATAATTTAAATAATCATGCCACAAGTGCTTTTGTTCAGTTTGAAAATAAATATACTAATAATTCTATTCATAATGAAATTGAACAAGAAAATAACATTAACAATAAAAAAACAAGTAATTTAAGCAAATTCTTTTCTAACCAACCATCAGTTGAGTTAACTACTGAAATAAATAATAATCAATTTGTTTCTTTTAATGAACCATTAGAAAGTACGCAAAGAAAAAAAGGTTTTTTTTTACTTTTCTCAACAAGAAAAAAGAAAAAGAAATAAAGAAAAAAGAGAGCAAAACTAAACAATTAAAATTAATCCCTAATTTTTATCGCAATGAATATCGAATTACTATTTTTACTATTATTTGTAGTTTAGTATTATTTTTAGTATCAATGGCAACATTAGGTTTTGTACTATGACAAGTTTTTAATCTTGGTGCTTCCTATTGATTATTAGTACCACAAGTAAGTTTTAACATTTTTGCACTAAGCTGATCAATCTATGGTTTATATAATTGAAATAATGCAAAAAAAGAATTAAAAATAAATAATTATCAAATTAATAATGAAAAAGTTACCCCGTTTATCAAGCGGAAGTATAAATCATTGTGTTCATCTTATATTATCTTAAATTGAACATGTTTAAGTGTTTATATTTGTGGTGGATTAATTATCTTATTAACATTTATTATTAGTTATTTTCATAATCTAATTAACCTTCATATAAGTGAGTTTGGAAATCTTTTTATTAACCATAATGATAATGTCTTGTTTGTAACAATGTGAACTGCTTTTGCAACCATTATCTTCTTTTTACTTTTACAAATTATGATATTTTTTCTAAATCATCGTCGTAAAAACGAAATTGAACTATTTTATCAACAAGATATTATAAGTGATGAATTAATACAAAAATATAAAAAAACTGCAAATCGTAAAGGATTAATTATCTTTTTAACTACCACAATTGCAATTTCCTTAATAGTATTGATAACTTGATTAGTACTAAGAAGGTTTGCTAACAAGAAAAAATAATTATTAAACAATTAATTAATTGTTTTTGATTTAAATAGTTTTTGTAAGAATCGTAATTTTGGATAATCAATTTTATGTGTTTCATTTAGAACAATGAAGATAATTACATTAATGATGATAGCAACAAATATCATTCCAATTGATAAGCCTAGTGTTAGCTGATTAGATAATGTTTGTCAATCATTATTTGATAAAGACACAAAGATTGAAACAAAACTACATACTACTAATCCAAAAGCAAAAGCTTGAAAATATTTTTGAAATCTTTGTAATAATCAATTGATAACAAAACTACTAAAAATTACTCCTAAAACAATTCCTAAACCAATAAAAATAATTCAAGGAATGAAGTTTGCGTTTGTAAATGCATGGGCAATTGCATAATTTACATCTGGATAAATATTACCCATATACAAAACAAGACTACCACTAACTCCTGGGATTAAGAAACAAAAACCAGCAAGAAAACCAAAAAATAATCATAACATAACTTTTTCATTACCAGCTGTTGATGGTTCAAATTTGCCACTACCTAAAAAAGTAACACCATGAATTGCGTTGTTATTAAGATCATAGCTAGTTGATAAAAAACGAGCTAATAATGCAAAAGTTAATAATAATACAAAACCTAAAATAAATAATATTAATTGGATGATTACACTCCGGTCTTTTTCTTTTAAATTAGTACCGAGTGATTTAAAATTAATTAAATCCTTTTTATTTTTAAGATAAAAAATAGGAATTGCAAATAAAGCAAAAAAACCAAATAAAAAGACTAAAACAATTCCCTTTTCATTATCACTAGCTAAATTAACTATTTGACTAAAACCAATAAATATCCCAATTCAAGCAATTAAAAATGGTAAAAATCAAAGTAAATATTTTCAAAAATATCTCTTTACATCTGGTTTAAAAATTAATTTAATATTAGAAATTAAAGATTGGTAAAAACCAATAATAGATAAAGTAGTACCACCACTATATCCAGGAATACCATCACTAATACCCATAAAGATACCATAGCAAAAATTTCTTAATAATATTTTTCAATTATTTCAACCAATTTCATCAGCTAAACATGATATTGGTGTTACTTCTTCAACTTTATTTTTTGTATTATCTATTGATTCTTGCTTATCAACATCTTGTTGATTTTGACTACCTTGATATTTTTGATCAAGACTATTTTTTAAGCTATCAAACATTGATGACTTTTTGTTATTCTGATCATTTTTTTTCTTATCATTGTTGTTTTTATTTTTATTATTCTTATCTTTATTATTCTTCATATATGTCTTAAATAATTATCCTAAAATTTTGCAAAATTTTATATTTTTTTAAAGCATTTAATAAAATTAATCACCTTTGTTTTCATTTATATTTTGTAACCCTTATTTTTCTTATTGATTTAGACAGTTTTAAATAAATTGCCCACTTTCATTATATAAATTTTTTTCATATTCAGTAGGTGTAAATCATTTACCATCTATTTTGGTTAATCTTTTATTATTGTGAAATTCAACATAATTTGTCATATTTAGTTGTAC
>CAJGBT010000028.1 GCA_904501665.1 uncultured Bacilli bacterium
AAGATACCATTATTACTCAGAACTTGAGAAAGAAAACATTCCATATGCAAATAGATATATGACTCCACAAGATGCAATTAAACTACTGTATAATTATTAACAGAAGTGGTATGTCCAAAAAGATGGTCCATTAAACATTATTCATTTTAAGTCTTATATAACATCTACATATAATTACTAAATGATAGTATTTGTAAGAATTAAGAACTACTATTAGAAACAAATACCATCTAATAGACATTTTTAAAAAATAATATACATTAGTTTATTCTGGAAATTTTTATATTTTATTTTAAAAACTTTCCATTTTGACTAGATATTTACATATGCTAATATATGAATTAATTTAAGTATTTTTAATTATAAATTATAATTATTATGTTTAATTATTATGCAAAGTGTCAAAAAGCAAAAGAAAATTAAAAAGATTTTTGGATTATGTTTAGGTATTTTATTAGCTGCTGGTGCTGCAACAGGCATTGGTTTAGCTGCCTATAATATTTCTAACCGAATTTCTTTAGCTAATGACTTTTCTAAAGGTAGATCTATTCAATTAAATTTAAATTTAGTTGATGCAAACAATAATTATGTACAAAATTTACAATTAGAAGAAGAAAAGTTAAAAGAATCATCTTCCTTTCTAGTTAAACAATTAGAACAAAAAGGGTTAACCAATATCAACACTTATTATGGTTTTGAATATCATAATGTGGATGCTCCATCTGCCTCTTTAGTTTTGACATCGTCTAATTTTAATATTAGAAATTTTAATAATGTTGATTCAACAGCTTTACCAAATTCAGATGATACTAACAAAATTAAAAATATCATTATAAATAACAAACACTGGTTTTTTTTTAATGCTAATAATTTAGTTGATAATGATATTGAAATCAATGATATTATTCCTAATAATGATGAAAAATCAATATCATTTAAATTAACAATAAAAAATACATCAATTAAAAAACAAAAAATTAATATTTATGGTTTTGATAATTTTAAAAATTTACCTGATTTTAATCCAATTGTCTCAGTTGCTAATGATAAACCAAATGTTGTCATTCGTTTAGGAGTTTTAACAGCAAGTTTTGAGAACTCAAATAGTAGTTTTGGTTTAACAAATACTAATGATGATGAAAATCAATTATTAGATTATTCAAAAATTCTTAATGGATTAACTAAATCTAATCGTTATGCACTTGAACCTATTAAAAATGATTATTCTACCAATATTCACTATACAATTCCCAAAACAAATAGGACTGCATCTAATCTCTTTGTACTAAGTAATTCAAATCCAGTTCCATATTTTGATGATATTAGTTATTTCTTAATTAATAATCCTGAAAATTATACAAGTATTAAACCTTATAAAGATAAGAATAACATTGAAAGTAAAACTTTAGTTGATATTAAAACAAAAGATAAGGTCTATAATTCAGGAGCATTTGTTGAAGATAAGAATAATTATAATACTTTATTAGCAGCTGAAAACCAAGATAGTACAGCAAGATTTGATTTAAAAAATGAAGATCAAAGTAATATTATTCCATTAGATGATGATAATGATGATAATAATGATAACAATGAACAACCAGCTATTCCAAAACCAAGTGAATCATATCAAACAACTGCTACATGAGTATTATGAAACGATAAAGAAGGATTAACCAATTATCTAAATCGTTTAATAATTTCATGATACTTTAATATGTATGCTAATATCCAGTTTGATCAAAACGGACAACCAAATATTGATAAACGTTCATTGTTAGATGATGGAAGTAATATTAATCAAGTACTATTTAATACTAGTGAATGAGATTATGCAAACTATATTAATCCTGATGTAAGAAATAATATTAATAGTTATATTTCATCATTATCTGATATAGAAAAACAGTTCATAGCTTTTATGGCTTATAGCTCTCCTAATTGAATGCCTGAAACAATTAATAGTGGTGATATTATTCCTTTAATGTATGAGTTTTATAACGCTAGTAATGCGACTAAACCTACCACTGGTTCTAACTCACAACTTAATGGTTGAGCCTGAATTGAATCAAATGCTAGTACTAATGTTGTTCAATCATTATTAGGGGCACATTTAGTTTCTTTTATTGATTATCGTAACTATAATAATTATTTTCAAAATCCTAATCCACTAGATACATCGGCTGAAGGATATAAGGAAACTGATCCTATTGATAAGTTTTATGTAAATAGTTTTACAATTTCTAATAATTCATTAAATGCAACAGACTTTGTTGATTTTTTAAAAAATGATAAATATGCTTTCCCTTTAGTTTACATTCTTGATAATGATGATTTTCTAAGCAGATGAAAAACATTTATTCAAGAATCATTGGCTAAAAATGTAGAATTTAATCAAAATTATCCAAAGATTTCTGATACTAATGATCAAGGACAACCATTATATAAGAATGAACAAGAATTACAACAAGCACAAGATAAATGATTGAAAGATTTTAATAATGAATGTAAAACTTTAGCATATTCTTTTTTAAAACCTTCATTATTATTTAATGAGCAAAATTTTACTAAACCCAAAATAAATAATTCTTTTACTGGTTTACCTCCATTAACCATTTTATTTATTATTGTTAGTATTTTAGTTTTTTTAATTGGTATATTTATTTCTATTAGATATCGAATCCCCGGTTTAATTGCTTTTTTATTATCGGCTTTAACATTTGTACTTTCAATATTAATGTATAGCCTATTTAATTTTACATTTTCATTCTTTTCATTTATTTCATCATTAATTGGTTTATTTATTTCTTTTTTAACACCATTTTTTATTTTTTCTAACTTCAAAAAAGAAATTAATGAAGATTCAAGTATCACTGGTGCATTAATTAAATCGATTAAGAAATATTGAAAAATGACATTGGATATGCATGTTGTATTATTATTAGGTTCATTGGCTTTCTTATTCTTTGGTCAAATAAATAACATTAACTTTGGTGCAATGTTGATAATTTCAGTTTTCTTATCCTTTATTTTAAGTGGTGTAATTTTCTATTTATTACTGCTCTTGTTTTTAGTAGTTTTTGAAATGCATCATGAAAGGTTTTATTTAACTAGTAGAGAATATAAAAAATTATTGAAATTTAATTCAATCAATCAAAAACCGCAAAATAAATTTTTTAAGTTTTTTGATCAAGCATTCCTAAGTATTAATTACTTTCAAAAATATAATTACATCATTATTGGTATTCTTAGTTTGATCGGAATTACTGGGGTAGTCTTATTATTTGTATTAGGACCTATTTCTTCAGTTGACTTCTCATCTTCTAATGTTTACATCATTAATAATTTTGATAGTTTAAATTTATCACAAAAAGAAATTATGAATATACTTGGAATATCTTCTACTATTGACTATGTATTTGATAATCAATATGTAATTTATTCCAACAATGTATTAGACGCTAATCAAGTTTTTGATAAAATAATATCTACAAATTTATCAGATACTTTAAAAAATAATTTAATTAACAATATTTCAAGTTCAATCTTGTCTTCAGAAATTAATTTTAGATTAGTACTAAATACTCTAAAATGTTTTGGAATTGCTATTGGATTCATTAGTGTATGATGTTTAGTTTCTTTAAATATCGTTAGTATTATTCCAATTGCCTTTTCACAATTCTTATCAACATTAATTATTTTAGGTTTTGTTGGTATTACTAGAATGCCATTTGATATTAACTCAATTGTAGTCTTTATGTTCTTATTTCTAATTATTGTTGCCCTTAGTGTTTCAACAGTTAGTTGTTTAAAACAAAGTTGAAATCGAAAAATTGAAATTGATAAAGCTAACTTAAAATTATTATTTATTAATATTATGAAGAAAATAAATAAGAATTATTGTTATATATGACTAATGATATTAGTATTTGCTATTTTTGCAATGATCTTTGCTTCAACTTCATTAATATTTGTTTTCTTAGCAATGGTTTTAAGTAGTATTATTTTATTGTTGTTAGGTAATAGAATATATGTAATTTCATGATATTTTGCTAACCTTATATATAATAAGTTTACTAAAGAATTAATTGTGAAAGAAAAACCAATTAAGAAATTTTCTTATGATTCTGTTAATGAACAAACAATAATTGGTCTTAACTGTTAGGAGTATTTAATGAAAAAAAATATTCAAGATATTATAGATTGCATTAAGACAATTCCTGATTTTCCAAAAAAAGGAGTAATGTTTAAAGATATCACTCCTATTTTCCAAGATCCACAAATTTTAGATGCTGTCATTGAGATGTTTGTTGAAGCATTATCAGGTGTAGATATAGATTATATTGTTGGAATTGAATCACGGGGATTTTTGTTTGGTGTGCCATTGGCTTTGCGATTAAAAAAACCTTTTGTTTTAATTAGAAAACCTAATAAACTCCCTAGAAATACTTTTAAAGAAAAAATTAATTTAGAGTATGGGAATACAACCATTGAATTACAAAAAGATGATTTAAAACCAAATTCGAAGGTAGTAATCATTGATGATTTATTGGCTACAGGTGGAACAATAGCAGGAGCAGAAAAGTTAGTTTTAAAATCCAAAGCTTACCCAATTTATTCACTATTTTTAGTTGAACTAAGTAAACTTAACGGACGAAAAAAATTAAAATCCAAAGTTTTTAGTATTATTCAAAGTTAATTTATTTAATTACTTAAATTAAAATTAATGTATAGGTATTTTACCTATACATTTTTTTATTTAATGATACTAAATTAATAATATATTTAATGCTATGTTTATAAAATATGCTTTACAAAAAAAAAAAAAAAAATAAAATAAATAACAAAAGCAAATTTTGAAAACATTATGAAAAAAAATAAACGAATACTTTTTGGTTCATTACTTATGGGTGCAATATTTTTTAGCTCTGCTGTTTTAGCAAGCCCATTTATAGTAGCCTGTGGATCACAAGTAAGTCCAGCACAACAAATACCACCTCCAATTAATGAAGGATCTAAAGAAACTACTAAACTATTAGATTCTACTATTGATTTAAAACAAAGTAATAAGTTAGCTAGTGATATTAAGCCAAATGATTCTACTATTATTTCTAGTTTAATAAGGTCAAATAAAATTCGTCCCATTGCCTCAGGTGAGACTTTAACTAATGATGATCTTACTTTTACCATTATCAATGATTCTATTAATAATGCAACAGGAGAATTAAAGGTTAATGTCAAAATTAAGAATAATAAGGCATTAAAAAACGGACAAATTCAAGATTCACTAGATCTAGGTGAACTAACAGTAAAAGGATTTAAGCAAGTAAAACCCACTAATATTAGTAGTGCAACTACTATTACATTAAGCGGTTCAAAAACAGAGCATGAAGTTAAACAAGTTGTTTTAGATAAACTTAATGAAGTAAATTTACCAATGCCAGCATCTATAGATGACTTACAAATTTCATCAACTGATAATGGATATAAAGTTACTTTCAAACCAATTAAAATCTATGATGAAAAAGGTTTGGAAATACTAAATACTAAAATTTTTACTTATCATATAGAATGTAATAAAAACCAAAATACTTATCCAACACCAACACCACCTATAGATGATGATAATAGTAATGATCAGGTACAGCCTGATGAGAACATTACTTATCCTAGTAAATATGATAGTAGAGATTTAGGAATAATTCAAGCTCCTGAAAACCAAGGAAGAGACCCTATATGTTGATCATATTCAATTGTCGGGGCTTCAACAGCATCAATTATTAAAGAAGGATTAAATAATTACAATAATACAAATTTAGATTTTAATGAATATCAATTAGATGAGGTTATTAATATACGTGATTTAAGTAGCGATGGAAAACAAGATCCATTCGCTATAGATGAATTAGCAAATTCTAATTATGATTCTTATAGTTATTCTTTAAAAAAAGCTAATAATCTTACTAAAGCTGTTTGAGAATTAACAAAGAGAAATCCACTAGATCATCCAGATTTGCACCTAAATAGTTTTAATATTGTTAATAAATTTGTTGGTCAAGACCAAAATTATGATATCAATGCTATTAAAAAAGAAATATTAAAATATGGTGCGACAACTTGTAGTTACAATATAGGTGGTCAAGGTCATGGAGATGAATATATGTATACAACTAATAAAGATAGTGGCTCACATGCTGTTACAATTATTGGTTGAGATGATAGTATTGATCCAAGTAAATTTTGAAATCGAAGGGGTGAAAAACCAACTAGACCTGGGGGTTGATTAATGAAAAATAGTTGAGGTTCAGCTGGTGATAATGGTTATTTTTGATTATCATATGATTCATATATTAATGACATCATATCTTTAGACTATTCTTCATGAGCTAATTCACCTGATTCATCTAATCATTTATATTATTATGATGGTAGTTCTGTATCATCTAATAGACCAGGATTATTTCAAAATGGAGCCACTATTTTTAAAGCACAAAATGCTTCTGCAAATACTGATGAAGAATTAACTCAAGTTAACTTTGCTATCGGAGGTGGAAACAACTATACTGTTAAAGTGGAAGTTTATGCTAGCGTTGATACTGATTTAAATCCAATAACTATAAATGATGATAATCCACAAAGCGGTAAATTAGTTGCTAGTAAACAAGCAAAATTTGAATATCCAGGTATGAAGACAATTACTTTTGATAAACCTATTAAATTAACTCCAAATCAAGCTTTTAGTATTGTTGTTTCAATTACTAATAATGGTAATGGTAGATCTAATCCTTCTATTATATTTACTAGCGAAAATAATTCATATAATGATATGTCTTTTGTGTGTGAAAACAATCAATGAATCAATACTTTGACTGATGCAACTAGTAATTCTTTTGGTGGTTTAGTTGCAAGGATTAGAGCTATTACTAAAACAACTAAAAATACTAATGTTACCGATAGTAAAGATTTAAAAAATGCTATTTTAAGTCTAAAAGAAGAAAGTTATAAAACAAAAAACTTAACTAGGTATCAAGATAATCAATGACAAACAGCTACAGAACCAATTGTTAAATTAAATAATCAAATTTTAGTCAAGAATCAAGATTATACTGTTGAATATGAAAAGGAAAAATTAACTGAACCTAGATTAAATGGTAGTGATAGTATTGCTATAGGTTATGTCCCTATTAAAGTAATTGGTAAAGGGATATTTAGTGGTAGTAATGAAATATTTTATCCAATCTTAATTGCTCCATCTCCTAACATTGATATTATTTTTCAAAATTATGGTTGAATAATTAAGTGTGATGATAAGAAACGATGAAATATTACCATTCCATCTAAAATAACAGTAGGTAAAAAAAGTTGAGATGAGATTAAGTTACCAAATCAATGAGAATGAGCTTTTAAAAATTATGACCTTCAAAAAAGTTCAAACTATATTAAATATAATGGTAATGATGTTTTTGCATATCGAAATGATATGTTTGAAGTTAAATTAGTTTAATTTTAACCAAAGATAAAATATTAAAAACATTTTTAGTAATTTATTACTTTTAGGTAATCTTAAAATTTTATAAAAAAAGAATACTTTTATGTTTTTAATAAAATAAAAATATCTAAACTTATTTTATATAATTAACATTATAATAAATCTAAATTTATGTCTACTAATAACAAGACTATTGATAATCAACCAATTAAATTATTTCAAGATGATTTGAAATTTAAAGATTTGAGTGTTGAAAAACAATATACATTTTTAAACAAAAAACCTAAATGAAAACATTTTTTTTATTTTAGTAGTTTAAATCCAGAACAAAAAACTTTATTAAAAAATTACATCAATGATCTTAAAAAAAGTATCAACGAAACAAAAAAGGATTTTGATAAGAAAAACATCTTTGAAATTAAAAATTTTAATTTTTGATATAAAAATGGTAAAAAACAAGCTTTATACGATTTGAATTTTGAAATTAAAAAAGGAAAAGTAACAAGCTTAATTGGTCCATCAGGATGTGGTAAATCTACCTTTATTAAGTGTTTAAATAGAATGAATGATTATGTAGATGATACAACATATGAAGGCAACATTTGATTTGATGCTATCAATATCCAATCAAAAAAAATTAGTGATATTGAATTAAGAACTAAAGTTGGAATGGTTTTTCAAAAACCTTGTCCTTTTGAAATGTCAATTTATGATAATATTGCATTTGGATTAAAAAACCAAGGAATTAGAAATAAGAATAAACTAGATGAATTGGTTAAAAAAGCTTTAATTAATGCTGCATTATGAGATGAGGTTAAGGATGAATTACATACTACTAGTGGTACAAATTTATCTGGCGGTCAGCAACAAAGATTATGTATTGCAAGAGTTATTGCACTTGAACCAGAAGTTATTCTAATGGATGAACCTACATCAGCATTAGACCCAATTGCTACTGCTAAAATTGAAGATTTAATTTTAGACTTATCTAAGAAAGTTACTATCATTATTGTTACACATTCAATGGCCCAAGCTCAAAGAATTAGTGATGAAACAATTTTCTTTTATCAAGGAAAAATCATTGAATACGGGAAAACTAAAAATATTTTTACAAAACCACAAAATAAACTAACAAAAGATTATATTAATGGTAAAATTGGTTAAATATAAGGAAAAAACAATGAAAAATTATTCTTTATTTAAACAAGATCAAAAACAGTTATTAAATTCATTTAATGAAACTTTTTTAGCTATTATTAATTTTTTTAATCAGGAATTAAACCTAATTAAAAATTCTAAAAAAACACAAGATTTAGATAAGCAATTTGATGAATGTATCAAATTAGATTTGAAAAATTTAAAAGATATTAAAGATATTTTGGATGAATGTATATGAATTATCCAAAAGCATGAACCACGAACTAATCATTTGCGCTTAATTATCACTATTATTAATTCTTTAAGTGATTTAAAAAGAATGAGTAGTTATGTAGTTACTTTTTTAAGATTTTTTCATAAATATAATTCTAAAATTAATGATAAATTAAAAAACAACCTTATTAAAATCAGTGATTTGAGTTTTAAAACAACTCAAGAATTTTATCAATTAGTCTTAAAATATAAAAATACAAATATTAAAGAAGAGTCCGATAAACTATTTAATAAATTTTTAAAAGAATATAAAAAATTTTATCCTGATTTTATTAAAGAAAATAACAGTCAAAAGCATAATCCTAAGATGATGGCAAGTTATATTATTCTTTTAAAAAATATTGACCGAAGTATTGATCATTGTGTTAATATAGTTGAAAATTTTATATCTATTTAAATGTTGACATATCAATTACATATCGAAATTTAGCTTTTCCTGTGGTTAATTTTTCATATGCCATATCGATATCTTCAATACCGATGATTTCAATTTCTGGATAGATTTTATGCTTAAGTGAGAAATTTAACATTTCTTGCGTGATTTTAATTCCACCTATTAGTGAACCATAAACTTTGCGATGTCCATTAAAAATTAATCCAGCAGGAGATAATTTTCAATTGTCTTTTGTAGGTGGTAAACCTAATAGAGCTAATTCACCACCAATTTTTAATATTTGTACATATTCTAATGGATCATAAACTGTTGGAATCGTTGAAATAACTAGGTCAAATTGTTCTTTAACTTCATCAACGGAACCATATAATTTAACACCTAATTCATCAGCTTCTTTTTGCTTCTTTTTGTTTCTTGCAATAACACTAACGTCAGCACCTAACTTCTTAGCATATTTAATTGCCATAACACCTAACCCACCAAAACCAGCAACTGCAACCTTTTGTTTTCTTTTTACTTTTGAAAATACAATGGGAGAATAAGTTGTAATTCCAGCACATAATAAAGGGGCTACATATTCTAATGGTGCATTTTTTGGTACCTTAATTACAAAATCTTCATCAACAACAATAGCTTGAGAATATCCACCATATGTAATTTCATTATTGTTGTAATAATCCTTATTACCATATGTACCAATGTTTTTTTTACATTGTTGTTCATACCCACATTTACAAAATTCACAATTTCGACAACTATTAACTAAACAACCAACACCAGCATTATCTCCAACCTTAAATTTTTTTACTTCAGATCCAACAGCCTTTACTATCCCAGCAATTTCATGACCTGGTACTAGTGGATAAATTTCTTGTTTTCATTCACTTCTTGCACTATGAATATCACTATGACAAATACCAACATATTTAATTTCAATCAAAACATCATGTGGATTTAATGCTCTCCGTTTAATGGTCATAGTTTTGAATTTACTATTTTTAGAACTAACTCCTTTTGCTTTAACTGTAATTGGTTTATTTTCCATACACTTCTCCTTCTATCTTAATTACTTCTTGATATATATAAACATAAAGATAATAATTATTTTTCTTAAAAAATATTCTAATTTAATTCTACATTAACAAACATTAATCAATACATGAAAAAGTGTTTTTATTAGTTAATTGGTTAATTCTATAGCTTTTATATAATAAATTTTAAATACTTTATCTAATCTGTTGATTTATAACAAATTTTAACAAAATGAGAATAAAAAAAAACGGGATTGAAAATAATTTAGTTTTTAGCTGCTACTATTGGTATCTAAAAATAATATATAGCTTTTTTAATTTAAAATCATTTATATTTATTGTTTTAATTTTTATTAGAGTAGTCTCATTTTTGTGTTTCTTATATATCTATAATATATAAAATATACCTTAAATAATAATAAGTAAGTTGTTATATTTATATATTTTTGGTATAACTATAGAGTATTTATATTTTAAAATATAAAACAAAAAGGGGGATAATTTATGAGGTTAAAAAAATTCTTACCATTTTTATTGGGGGGCTTTGGTTGTAGCAGCAGCACCTATTGCTGGGGTAGTTGTTAGTTGTTCATCATCGAGTACTCCGCCAAATACACAAGGAGGTAGTACTTCACCAAGTACACCAAGTGTTCCAATAGCAACTAAAGCTGATGTTGAAAAAATTCTAGATAAATTAGATTTTGATAAAAGCAAAATATCACAAGTTTTACCATCTTACATTCAAACATTATTTGTTAAAAGTAATTTACAAGAACCATTATTAAAAAACATTTTTGATGTTTCTGGTTGAAAAGCTGATAATCTTGGTGACACTTATGAAAATTTGGAATTGATTCCATCTGAAAAAAATAATGATTATCAAGCTAGTGATTCTAATGGATCTTTTAGTTTGAAAATAAAATGTAAAGCAACACTAAAAGATAAAAGCACTATTGAAACAGATTTCAAGACACTTAAATCTGATAAATTTATGAAAATGAGTGATACAAAAGTACCATCACAAGAAGCTTTAAAAGACAAGAAGATAAATATAAAAAATTAGCAATTAGTAGTTTTATATTAACTATTATTGCAATCGTTTTCTTTATTATTGCAATTGCATTAATTATCACCCTTGTAACAAGTAGTAATGGTTATGATTTCTTTGAATATTTAGCACCAATGGGAATTTTTGCAATTTTATTTGCTGTCCTTTTTTTGATTATTGGATTGGTAGAGAGTGTTTTATCATTAATTTGTTCTATATGAACATTAACAGGTGATTGACCTGTTGATGAAGATAAAAAATTACTATGAGGTTTATTATCATTATTGTTGCTCGGATCAATTGGGACATTAGTTTTTGCTTTTAAAATATCAAACCCTAATAATCATATAGATAAAACAGTTTAAAAGCACAAAATATAAAGTGATTAATATTAAAAAATGCAGCCATAGGGCTGCATTTACATTTTAATGGCGCGCCTAGAGGGATTCGAACCCCCGACCACACGCTTAGAAGGCGTGTGCTCTATCCAACTGAGCTATAGGCGCATCTTTAATATTTTAATACAATAATATGAGTTTATATTTAATAAAATATTAAAAATTATATTTATAACATTATTATTATAAGCTTTCATTATCAAGTAAATTATTTTATTTTATCTTTAATCACTTAGATATTAAAGAAGTTAATTAAAAGAAAAACTTAAAATTAAATTTATTTTATCTTTTTTATATAAAATTAATGTAGTATGCTGGAGTGGCGAAATGGCAAACGCAGTAGACTCAAAATCTACCGATAGCAATATCTTGAGGGTTCAAGTCCCTCTTCCAGCACCATTTTATTATTTTTTAATTTTGAAAACCTAGAAAATATTTAGTTCTAGGTTTTTTTATTTATTTTAGAGTGTTTGAGATAAATTGCCCAGAAATGGGGAAGATATGGGACAATGACATAGACCATCACAGGTCGCACTGATAATTAAAAAAATACAGCTTGACACTCCACTTAAACAACTATATGAGTTTGAGTGAGATATGGG
>CAJGBT010000029.1 GCA_904501665.1 uncultured Bacilli bacterium
AGGTACAACTAAATATGACAAATTATGTTGAATTTCACAATAATAAAAGATTAACCAAAATAGATGGTAAATGATTTACACCTACTGAATATGAAAAAAATTTATATAATGAAAGTGGGCAATTTATTTAAAACCGTCTACAATCTTACAACAAGCTCGTTTCATTGGATACCGAGATGAATATAAAGAAAAGATAAGAATATTTTTAACTGATGATTTAATTAAAGACTACATAAATATTAATGAAAATTTACAATATTTTCAAACAATTATTAATGATAATCATGATTTTAGTAAAATAGCAAATTTTGTTCCAATTAATAATGATAATAATTTATACCCAACTAGAAAAAGTGTTGCTAATATAGATTATATTAGTGGAGACAATAAAATTGATATTATCAATAATAATTTTTATAAAAAACATGATAATGATTTAGATATTAATAATAAAAATTTTTTTGAGATAACAAATAGTTTAGAAAATAGTGGTTTTGATTCTCAAAATAATAAGATATATGAATTTTCATCATATAAAAATTTTTGTGAAAAATATAATATAAAAAAAAATATAGTGAAATATCACAATTTTTTTCTAATTTGTGTGCAAGAGAAAATCAAGACAAGGTGTATATTGAAAAAATAACAAAAGATATAACTAAATTTAAAATTATAGTTAGAATATTAAAATTAAATACTCGAATTGTCACAGAAAATAAAACAAGTACTTATGATACTATTGGTAAAGGAAATTATTCAAATAATGAACAAGAATTTTTATTAAAGGATAACATTTTATCAATTGATATCATTCCTATTAATACCTATTATAAATCTAATCCTGATAATAAAAAATTAGTTTACCGAACAAGAATTTTTATTCCTAAAACTCTTTTAAAACAAACTGGATTCTTTTCCTAATTATTTTCTACTAATTTTTTAATATTTTCAAAGAAGAATTTATGATTTCAAATATAGCCTTTTTCAAATAATGGTTTTAAATCATTCCTAATAGATTTCATCCCTTGCCCATCTGCTAACCAAATAAAGGTATAATTACTTGATAAATTTTGTTTAATCTTATTATAGATTTCAAAATAACTTCTAGCTGTTTCATTGATCTTTGAACCTTGCGTATTATAAAAGCTTGATTCTATTAACCATGTTTTATGGGTTAACTTATTACAAATTACAATATCAACCTTTTTATGTTTAAAATTTTCTACTTCTTTATTGATTTGCTTTTGCTTATAGATTTCAATATTTTTAGAGTTTTTAAATAAAACTTTTAATTTTTCAAGAATTTGTTCTTCAATATCATTGCCATTACGATTTTTCCTAGCATTAGTATCCATTCCTACTTCTATCCCAAAGACATAATCTACAAAGCTTTTAATCTTACCTTTTAAAATAAATTGAATAATTTCTGATTCAATAAATAAGGCAATAATTTTATTTTTATCAGATAGAATTTCTTCTACATTATATACTTGGTTACCTATAATAAATTTTGTGTCCTTTTTTCTTATTGCTAGTAATAAGAAAATGGAATGAAAACAGTTAGGATTTTTTTCATATAAAAAAGATACTCTTTGTTTAAATTCAGAAATGCTATTACATATTAAATAATTTAAACTATTTAAATCTGCTTCAATATTTTGCATGTTCTTAAAAATTTTTTTGACATCTACTATTCCTTGAATGTTAATTTCATTATCTTTTAATGTTTCTAAATATGTTTCAAAATTAAATTTCATAATTAATTACCACAACTTCTTTTCCTGTTCCTTTTCTTTTATTTGCTTTTGAATTAATCATTCTGTTAGTGGTGATTGGAATAATATGAAAGTTGTCGTAAAGTTCATTAATTAGTTTGGTATTATGATTTGAAAGCATTCATTTAACTTTCTTTTTATCTAATTCTTTTAGTTTATTAGCTAATAGGATTTGATTTTTTTGACCAAAAGCATCTTGATTATAGCTATCAAATCCTTTTGTATCTAGTTCATAGTCATAAGGTGGATCACAATAAACAAAGTCGTCTTTTTTTGCCCTATCTAATACATCTAGATAACTTTTATTTAAAATGGTAATTTTATTTTTATTTAAATATTCATTTCATCACTTAATATTTTTTAGATCATATAATTTTAATTTTGATTTATTCTTATTATTCCATGGAACATTAAATTCTCCATTTGAATTAACTCGATACATACCATTAAAACATGTTTTATTTAAATAGATAAATCTAGCTGCATTTTTAAAATTATCTTGTTCAATATTTCTTCTAACTTTGTAATATAATTTTTGAGAATGATTTTCTTTATAAAAATTTAGGTTATTTATTACTGCTTTATAATCATTTTTTATACTCTTATAAGTATTAATCAATTCAGAATTGATATCATTAATAATTGCCTTTTTAGGTCTCAAATAAGATAGCATTGCACCACCACCTAAAAATGGTTCAATATAAGTTTTAAAATCTTTAGGGATATATTTATACAAATAAGTATTAATTACTCTTCTTTTTCCACCTACTCATTTAACAAAAGGGACATAATCACTATTATCAGAACTATTCATATAAAACTCCTTATATTATTGGTAATTATACTTTACAAAATTATAAATTTAATGACAATTTAAATAATAATTGATGTCTTTTAACTCCTTATGTAATAATTTATAAATTATTAATTATTAAAACTTTCAATAATAAAAATTATTTGAACTGTGAATAACATCTAAAAAATTCATTATATAACTTCCTTTATCATATTCTTAATTTCTAAATTATTATTTTTAAACATTTTTAAAATATCATCATAATCTAAATTAATATCCTTATTTTTTTTGATAAGAATTTCAATAATGATATTACTTTTGAAAAATATTGAAATAATTACTTTTTCATTATTAGGAAACATAAATTCTAAATTTATGGAGAATTTCTTATCTTTAATTTTAATTTCTTTAATACTATCCTTTTTATTTCTGATATATTCTTTGTAATTTTTTACATTTTCAAGATTTATTGAAGAACTACAAGAGCCAAACAATTTTAAGTTATCTCAATTTGTATTTATTAAAATTGATTGTTTTGAAACATACTTTAAAATATCTATTTCATCATTATAAAAGTAATGTTTTAAATTTTTATCATATTTAACAAAATTAAATCTATCGAAATTAATTTTTTGAATATACTTAATTTTAATATACATTTTTCATTAAAAATATCTTGATTTTCATATATTAATAATTTTAGTTTCTTTTAATATATCTCTAAGTTTTTAATTGAATTTGTGATAACCTCATCTTGATATTCTTTTGAATTATATGATTCTATTTTTTTAAAGTGTATTTCGTTCTTAAAATGTTGTATACTCCTTCAAAGAATTCCTTGTTTAAAAATATCAATATATAAATTATCATCTTCATCATATTTATTTTTCAAACAAAGTGATTTATAAATTTCAAAAAAATTAGAAAGATGAATTCAAGTTTTAATAATAGAATTCTTTCTTAGTGGCCCGATTATTGAAATTATAAGTGAAACAAATGCAACAAAAACTCCAATTGATGTTAATATTATGGTTAATATCTCACCTAATGAAATTTCCATTATCTAAAGTCCTTTATTGACAAATCTTTATTAAATTCATTTTTATATAATTTTTTCATATCATTAATATCTTCATATTCTCCATCAACATTATGAATAGGCTTAACTTTTAAATATTTCATTGAATTATCATTTAGTGATTTTTTATCTTTTGAATATTCTCAATCTATTTTTTCTTTATTAGATCCTTCACCATTAATCACACGATATATTCTTTCTCTACATATATCTTGAGCAATATTGTTTTCATTATTAGTACATAAAATAAATCTTCTATTTCCACCATCTTCTTCATTAAGTTCCATAACTACTTGAGCAGTTGTTTCTGAACCTGCAAAGAAGTCAAGGATTGTAGAATTTTTATTTGTATGTAAATTTATTATAAATTTAATTAAGTCTGTTGACTTAGGTGTATCAAAATTTGCAACACCTATTTTTTTCAATTCATTTTTTGCTATTTGAAAACTTCCTACAAAATTTTGACTTTCAAAAAAATTGATAAATGGTTGCATTTCTTCATTATCATTTTCATCAAAATTTATTTTTTTAATTGAAAGCAATAAATTTGAAAATGCTTTTTCAATATTGTAATCTTTTTTATAAATTTTCAATCTTGGTACATTGTTACCACTAAAATATAAAGAAACCTTGCCTTTTTTAAACTCTTCTTTTGTGAATCTTCATGTTCTTTTGATTAAATTTCCATTGGGCAATTTAATTTCGAATGTTTTAGAATTGTTTTCATTTAATTTGTATGTTGCATTACTACTAAATCATGGCCCATTAGGATCGTTGTCAGGATTTTCAAATGTTATAGTTTTATTTTCTTTTTTAGAAAATGAATTAATATTATTTTTGATTTTAGAATAGCATAGAATGTATTCAAAATCATTTCTTACATATTTAATTACTTTCATAGCTGAATTATTTGTTTGTCAAAGGAAATTGGTTATAAAATTCTCTTCGCCAAAAATTTCATCCATTAATACTTTCAAATAAGCTTGTTCATTATCATCAATTGAAACAAAAATTACTCCATCATCAGCAAGTAATTCTCTTGCAAGTTCTAACCTTTTCTTCATAAAAGATAATCATTTTGAATGTTTAAATTGATCATTTTTTTCAACAAAATCATCATTGTAAACAAAATCTTTATTACCAGTATTATAAGGAGGATCAATATAGATAACATCTACTTTAATTCCTGATACTTGTAATGCTTTTAATGCATAATAATTATCACCTTCAATTAAAAGATGATTATTCTTTTCTTTTGGATTAATATGTAATTCTTTAACTTCTTCTAAACCAAAATAATTATCATTTAAAATTTGTTCCTCTTTTTGCTCTTCATAATTTAAAACTACATTACCGTTATCATTGACTACTAATCCCAATTTATGATTTAATAAAGTTGATTTTAAAAAATCAAGTTCTTCCCTTGAAATATCCATTTTTTTAAGTTCACTTAAACTTAATTTATGTAGTTTGTTATATAGTTCTCTCTTAGAAAATTTCTTATAATTATCATTATTGGAACAATTTGATAATATTAATCCACAAAAAAACAAATCCTTATTAAAAATTTTGATATTATAAAAAGGAATTAAAGACAATAATGTAAAAAAAGATAAGGAGATATATAAAATGAGTTCCAATAAAGATAATTATAAGAATATCTCTAAAAAAGAATTGTATGATAAATTATCTAAATTAACATTAAAGCAATTAAAAGATATTAGTTTAGATACTAATGATATTAACTATTTAAAAAACAAAATCTTAAATGATAAATTAGGTCTTGTTTTAAATTTTGAAGAAAAAGATGAATATTTAGATAATCACTATTTTGGTTTAGAAGAAGTTAAAGAATTACATATTAATTCAAAAGATAAGAATAATCATCTTTTAATTGAAGGTGATAATTATTATGCTTTAAAAGCGTTACAAGTATCAGGAATTAAAGTGGATGTTATTTATATTGATCCACCTTATAATACTGGCAATAAAGATTTTATTTATAATGATTCATTTGTTGAAAAAGATGATCAATTTAAACATTCAAAATGATTATCTTTTATGAAAAAAAGATTAGAACTTGCAAGAGAATTGCTTGCTGATGATGGAGTAATCTTTGTTTCAATTGATGATAATGAATAAGCTTATTTAAAGGTATTAATGGATGAAATCTTTGGAGAGGAGAATTTTATTGCATGTTTAGCAAGAGAAACGAAAACAGGTGGAGGAAGATTTGGAAAACAATTTATTCAAAAAGATTTTGATTATCTAATTTGTTATTCAAAAAACATAAATTTAACAAATGAATTTAAAAAAGTTCAATCAAATTGAGATGATTATAAATATGAGGACGAAAGAGGTAAATTTACCTTAAAACATCCGTTAGATGGTGGTTCTGGAAATGAAAAATATACTTTTGATATAAATATTAATAGCAAAATTTATAAACCAAGAACAAATTGATCATTTAGCAAAAACAGAATCAAATTTATGATTGAAAATAATTTTTTAGTTCCTAAAACTAATGGAATTATTTATGTTAAAAATTATAAAGATTGAGAAATTATTGATGATTTAGATGGTTATAAAATTAGTAAAAAAGAATCAGGAATTTGATGAAGTTCATCAAAATTAATAAATAAAAAATATAATAATGCATCAGCTTCAAATGAGCTTAAAAAAATTTTAATGAATGATGATATATTTTCATACCCAAAACCAACTAAATTAATCCTAGATTTAATAAACATGGTTAATAAAAAAAACATCACAATTCTCGATTTTTTTGCTGGTTCAGGAACTACAGCTCAAACTGCTATGGAATTAAATGAAGAAGATGGTGGTAACCGAAGATTTATTTTATGTACTAATAATGAAAATAATATTGCTCAAGATATATGTAGAGAAAGAATATATCGTGTAATAAATGGAGAAGGTTCAAAAAAAGAAAAAATAGATTGAAGATATTCTGAAACTAAAAAATCATTAAATGCTAATTCAATGAAATATTTAAGAGTTAAACCTATTCATAATGTTGATGGAGATTATGAAGAAATTAATGATATGAAAAAAATATATAAAAATGAATTTGATAAAGATTTATCAGTAAAGGATTTTAGGTAAATATGTACTATGTAGAAAATTTTAAAAATACATTTAAAGAAATAATAAATAAGGGAATAAAAAATGATGATTTTAAATCTGAAAATATTTTAATTTCTTCAAAATTTGGTCAAGGTAAAACAACATTAAAAAATGAAATTATGAAAGATGAATATTTTTTGAATAATTTTTTAATAATTGATGTTGATATTTGAAGCAATAATAATATGAATATTGATGAAATAATATTTATAGAAATTATCAAGCATGTCTCAAAAAATAGAGAAAAAGAATTTAAAAAAATAATGAAGGAGTCAGGAAAATGAATTTTAAACATTACATCAAAGATATTTCAAATTGATTTTTTAATTAATGAATTAGATAAAACAATTAAAAATATTAAAAATGATGAAATTAAAGTTGTGAATGAAATTATTGAACAAAAATATATAACCACAAAAACACTTCGTAGATACTTGAATGATATTATTAGTAAGTTAGGTAATGAAAAAATTATATTTTTATTTGATGAGTTGGATAGGTGTTCAACTGAATTTATTAGAAAATTTTTTTCAAGTATAAAACAAATGCTAAATTCAAACCAAATAATTAATATAGTTTTCGCAAATACTGACTTTTTAAATTCAATTTTTAAAAATGAAAGTTTAGATGATGAAAAATATATAGATAAATTTTTTAATCACATTTATGTAATAAATTCTTCAACGTTTGATTACTTATTCAATAATTTATTTCCAGAATTTTGTAGAGAATTAAATATTAAAAATAAAAATATTTTAGAAGCAAACACACCTAATGTAGATTTTCCAACTTTAACTTATATTTTGAACCAAAAAGTTTCTTTTAGAGACATAAATAAAAATATTGAATGATTAAAAAAAGTAATTATATTTGTTGATAAATATATATGTAAAAAAATGATACATCAAATTTACAATGAAGAAGAGAGAGAAATGGTAAAATTCATAGAAAAAAAGAATGACTAATCTTTTTGTGTTTTGTAATGATAAAAGGTGTGAGATTAGAGAATTTCATCGATTTTAAAACAATGATAAAAAACATATTTTTAGATGAAAACATCAATGGAAAATTATCAGCACAAAGAATTAATTTAGAAAAGTTAACTATTAATTTATATAAATTTATTACATGAGATTTATATAATGATAAATTAGAAGTTGACAAATGTTTTAAGTATATATTGGAATTAATTTCAATAAAGGAGACAACTAATGACTAAAAAAATACTTTCATATCAAACAAACGCAATCAATGCTTGTATAGAGCATCTACAAGATGATAAAGAATTTAAATTACAATCTCCTACTGGTAGCGGTAAAACTTTCGTTATTTCTCAAATAATTGATAAGTATTTAGAAAATGATCATTTAAATGCTTATCCTACTACTTTTATTTTTATAGCCCCTTCTACAGGTTCTTTAGATTACCAAGGATATGAAAAAATAACATCTTATGTAAATAAGGATTGAGCTAAGGGTTATACAACTGAATACATAGGTACTTCTAAACAAAAATCTTCATCAAAATCATATTTATCTAATATTGATTATTTCAAACCTAATACTTGTTATTTTTTTGGATGACAAATGTTTAAAAAAGGGACAAGAATAACTGAAATTGACAGTGAAAGAAATGATATTTATAAAGTTATATCTAATACTAAAATGAAAGATATTAACATTGTTTTAATTATTGATGAAGCACATCGGGAAGTTACTTCATCAAGAGATGATATTAATACTAAGCAAATAATTATCAATGATTTAGATCCTTTTAAAATCATTAAGGTTTCAGCTACTTTAGATCAAAAAGACATTAAACCAGATTACACAATAACATATGATGATGTTAGAGAAGAGGCGGCCATCAAAGAAAATGTTATTATTTCTCAAATTAATGAAAAAGTAAGTGATATTGATAAATATAATGAAGAAGAACAACTTATTATTTCTGCTATTGAAAAACAAAAAGAAGTTAAACAACAATATCTTAAACATAAAATTAATATTAATCCATTAATATTAATTCAAATCCCTGATAAAGTGACAATTGATAAAGAAATAACAACTGAAAATTTATTATTAAAAAGAATAGAATCCATTTTAGAGAAACAAGGATTTAAAAAAGGTTATAACTACTCTATTTGATTAAGTGATGATAAAACAATTAAAAATAAAGAAGATTTAGTTGATAATAAATCTTCAATTGAAATTTTGATATTTAAAACAGCTATTGCCACAGGTTGAGATATTCCAAGAGCTAACATATTAGTAAGAATTAGAGAAGCAAAAACAAAAGCATTTAATATTCAAACATTAGGAAGAATTTTAAGGAATCCATTTTTTAAATATTACAATAATAATTTAATAGATAATGCTTTTGTTTTTACTAGAGATGAAAAATATAAAGAATATATTAAAGAGGAAAAAATTGTTAGTGATGAAAGAGATTTTGGTTGTGTTAAAAGAAGTGAAAAAGCAAAAGAAAGCAAATTTAAAATTAATAAAAAAATTATTGACATTAATAATTATAATGAAGAACAAATGATTGATGAAATAACATCAATTATTTTAAAAGATGAAAACCTTCAAGATTTTTTAAGATATGAACATCCAAAAGTAAAAACAGGTGAAGTTAAAATTAATACAAATGATATTTTAGATAGAAAAATAGAAGAGATTCATAAAAAAGTGATAAATTTCAACAACCATCATTACTATCTTAATCAACCTAAAATCACATTATTTGATTTATATATTAAATATTTGACAATAACTAAGGCCCTTTATGAATTTTAAAAATCTTAACTAAATTAGAATTGAAGGTAGAAAGATTTCATAAAACAATTAAAGATTTTTATTGAGCATGTATCTATAATTGATCAAAACCTATTTTTGATAACAAATACACTTTATATGAAAAAATTCAGTTTGAAAAAGATAATTACTTAAAAGATAAAACAAGAATAAAGTTTGAAGAATACAAATTACCAGAAACATACAATGTAAATTCTCAATTTTTTGATAAGAATAAATGAGATCAGATAAGTACTTTTAATATTGGATTAATCAAAGATAAATTAAGTGAAAATGAAAAAGAATTTTATGAAAATATTAAATTAAGGTTTGATGATGAAAAAGACATCCACTTATTTAGAAACGGTATAAATAAAAATAATGATTATTTCATTGAATATTTTAATAGTGAAAATAAAATAGCAAAATTCTTTCCTGATTTCATCATCATAAATGAACAAACAAAAGAATGTTTTATTTTTGAAGCTAAAGGTTTTAATAAAAAAAATATTGATAATGAATCTGAATATAAATTTAAGTCATTAGATAAAAAAGATGTTTTTGAAAAAATTTCTATAAAAAATGGTTTCCAATTAAGAGAAGGTTTATATCAAGTTTCTTTTTATAATAATGATTTAGAATTTTGACTATACCAACCAAATAAAGAAAAACAGCCCCGTGATTTTAAGAATATTAAGGAAAATATCCTAGGCAAATTGAAACAAACATCTGATTTTATAAAAAAGATTAATAAGAAACTATTCTATTAATTTTAGTTAAAACTAATTTAAATATTTTATCTTTATTAACTTGTTTTAAAATCATAAAGTATTATAAAAGGTATATCTTCAATTAAGAATATAGATTTTAATGATGAGTATTTATTCTTTCTTAATGAAAACCTAGAATATCAGAAGTGTATCAAATTAGCATGTAGTACTAATTGAGTTTTTCCAAAAATTGCTATCCTCCATAATTGATAATAAACATAATAAAAATAATATTCATATTTTATATGTATAATATAGTTGTTACGAAATAATAACGGGCGATTTTAAAATAAATATTATTTATCAAATATCTTAAGAAAAACTAATAATAAAAGATAATAGGTATTACTAGTTTTTAGTAATATTTACAATTTAATTTAAAAATTAATCTAAATATAAATAATTAATTAACAATTTTAAGGAGATAATTATGGGAGAAATAATTCTTATTGATGATGAAAATAAACCTAGAACTAAAAAGGAAGCAAAAGCAATTAATTACTTAAAATCAATTGAACCAATTGAATGATTTTTGGAAAAATGTACAAGAAGTTTTGCTCACTATGATGGGTCAGTTGTTGCTTACGAAAATTTTATTTATAACTGTATTGATAATCAATTAATAATTAAAAGAAATAAAAAAAATAAGATCACTGAAATTTCTTATAAAAATGAAAAGAAAAAACACAAATGATATAAATTTAATCCATCTAAAATTTCTGGTCTTATTTTAGATAAAATTTATTACAATAACAGATATTTAATGGCTTGCCTAATTAACATGTTTGAAGATATTCAACAATTAACAAAGCAGGAAATTGCTTTAGTATTTAAGTCACTAGTTAAAAGAAATTATGAATATGATAATACAAATAAGATTTATACAGTTAAAATAACTAATTAATCTAGTAGATTTAAAGTATTTGTTAAAAGAAATCATAGGTTGTAAAATTTTATGATTTCTTTTTTTATTTAATTTAGTATTTACTACAAATAATTGCTTATTAAAATATTGTTAATATATTTTTTTAAAGACTTTGTCAGCTCTATTTTTGTAAGTTACATTGCAATAGTTATATGACTTTTGGTAAAAAGTAATTTGCAAAATTTATTTTATTTATACTTAAAAAACATTTGTTTATTGGATATTAAATATAAAATTTTTAATGTTATTTTTTACTATGACATCTTTAATGAATTAATCTTTTTATTAATTACTTAAAGTCATAGTGAGTTGTTTTATTTAATAAAAGTTGATTAGTTAATTTAAAGTAGTTATTTTCAAATTTAATGTAGAGTGTTTGAGATAAATTGCCCAGAAATGGGGAAGATATGGGACAATGACATAGACCATCACAGATCGCACTGATAATTAAAAAAATACAGCTTGACACTCAACTTAAACAACTATATGAGTTTGAGTGAGATATGGGATGAACAGAATCATCAACATATGACAACTGATTGCGCAATACAAAAGATAGAATAGAGAAACTTACAGGAAGAAGTTTGCACTCATTCATTAATCCTTATACAAT
>CAJGBT010000030.1 GCA_904501665.1 uncultured Bacilli bacterium
ATTTAACATTCCACCAAAAAATCTTAAACTAGAATCTGGTGAATCTGAAGCTGATATAATTCCGCTTCTTCTATCTTCAGGAATCTCATCACCTAGTGAATAACCTAATATATGGTGAAAAAAACTATTATTACTTCCTCACGGACGAAAACCATGATTAAAAATTTCCTCTGGCGGTCTAGAATCAATCCGATATATAAGTTTTGGACACCCAAATTCATTTCTATTTGGCATAATAAACTTATTATATTTTAATAAACTTGATTTTAATATTAATTATGTCCAAGTGTTTTTTAAATTTTTGATCTTTTAATCTTCAATAAATGAAATTATGTTTAAAATCCATATTGGTCCCCCAATAATGTTGGAGGGATTTTTATTGCACAGTTTAATTTTATATGTAGTTAAAAGAGATAGGTTTCAAAACAAGTTAAAACAAAGCAAATATAAACTATAATTTATATGATAAAATATGATAGTTTTATTTAAATTAAATTATGGAAAATAAAAATCAAGTAAGTTTTTGAAAACCAATTTGTTCAATGTTATCATTTTCATCAAATATAACATTTAAAAAAGTTTCTACATGAATTTTATTAGTTATTTCAAGTTTATTAATTTTTTTCATAACATTACTTCCAATATTTTTTGGTAAAAATGCAGATGCTTATATTTACAGATCTTATGCTGAATCAATAACATTTTATTGTCTAATTGTTATTTCAATTACAACAGGAATTCAAGGAGTTTTAAGAGGTTTAAGTATCTTTAAAGATTCAGAAAAACAGGGGATTGAAATTATTTTAGTTTCAAAACCGATAACTAGAACTCAAGTATTGATCTCAAGATTTACATTCCTAATTGGTTTTTCGTTATTTATTGGTCTAATCAATATGATATTAGTAATTATTGCAATGGCTATTGTGGGCTTTTGAGCTTATAGCAATATAGGATTAGTTATTGGTGGCACATTTGGATGTAGTATCCTTTCTTTTTTAATTATGGCTTTAATTGCTATTACAATTGCTATCCTTAGTCCAGGAAAGTTAAGTAGCATTCTTCCTTTTGTTATTTTATTTTTAAGTTCAATGGTTACAATTGTTATGGGTTCCTTAGGACCTATTTTACCAAAACAATTAGATACTTTAAAAAAGCAAGTCATTCAAAAATTAAATCAAAATATTAAAAATGATCCAAATAAATATCAAGACAATAATAGCGGACGAACAATTAAGTCATTTATTAATCGTCCATTTAATAATTTTTTTACACTAATAACAGATAAAAGTTTAAATACTTTTATTGCTATTGATCCAAATGTTTATCTTGATTGTAACTACAATGATAATCAAGGATATAGCCAAGGTTCTATTAGATTAGATGAAAATGTTACATTATTAAGTGACATTAAATCATTTGTTAATTCTATATCATCTATACCAGCTAGTGGTTTAGTTGCTATTAACTATTTAAATCCTATTTCTGCTTTGACATCTATTGGTGGTGGTACATCAGGAATATCAGCATTATCATTCCAACCAAATGATATTTCATATAACTTTAATGTATTAAATATCAAAGAACAGCAACCAATAACATCTAATGGTACAAAATATGATAATGTATGAAGTTTTAATGTTAGTCAAACAGATCCCTCATGAGCTGTTGCCTTAGTTTGAATTAGTATATTATTGATTCTTTCAGGAATAAACATCATTAACTATAATAGAAAGGATTTTAAATAAATGGAAAACAATAAAATTGAATTTTATATTGATGAATTAATTTCAAAATTTACAAATGAAGAAATTACTAAAAAAGAATTTAAAGATCAATTAATTTGTTTAGTTAATGATAAGCATATAAGTTTAAAACCAACTAAAAAAATAATTCAAAATAATGTAAAAATTGAAGGAAATCCTTTAGTTGAAATCAAAAATTTAACTAAACAATATAAAGGCAGAAAGCAACAAGCCATTAGCAATATAAGTTTCAACATTTATCCTGGTCAATTTCATGCATTTATTGGTGCTAATGGAGCAGGTAAAACGACTACTATTAAATCTATTATTAGTGCTTACTCGAAATACAAATACACAGGTGAAATTAAAATAAATGGATATTATAACTACACTTCAGAAGGCAAAAGTTTGTTAGGATATATTCCTGAGGAAGCAAAATTTCCTAAAAAAATGTCTACCAAAACATATTTAATGAATATGGCTAATCTATCAGGATTATCTAAGTCTGAAGCTAAACAAAAGGTAAATTCAATTATTAATAATTTAGGGATTAATGAATTATCTAATAAATGTCCTGAAAGCTTTTCATCAGGACAAAAGAAGAAAATTCTTTTAGCACAAGCGTTGATTCACAATCCAAAAGTATTAATCATGGATGAACCTGCTGCTAATCTTGATCCCTTAGCTAGAAATGAATTATTTGATAATTTATTAAAATTACAACAAGAAGGGAAAGCTATTTTTTTATCTTCACATATTTTAGATGAAGTCGGTAAATATGCTACCTATGTAACCATTTTAGATGGTGGAAAAATTGTCTATGATGGTACAGTCAATAATCATCAAAATCTAAATGATTTGTATCGAAAGTATGTTAAATTAGGTTCAACTGATAATAGTACTAATAACAATTAAACAATATAATTTTTTGCATTTTAAAAAAATATTTTAAAATATTTAATAGTTGATATTTTTAGAGGGGTCAATAGAATATTACATAAGCTAAGCTTATTTATATTTAAAATTGACTATAAAATATATGGGAAGATTCTTAAATTTTTTAATAAAAGCAAAGTATAAGAAGTTTTATACATCTTTTTTTGAACAATGTACTAATCATTCGCTTAAAGAAAATCAAAGCACAAAACATGACGATGACTTTTATAATGATGATGAACTAGAATTCAATGAAAGCTCTGAAGATCAAGATTATTTTATAGAAGATGACAAATGAGATGACAATTATAGTCATGATCAAGAATCATTAGAAAAGCGATTTCTTGATAAGCAATTTTATCAATCAAAACCATTTCAAGTAGAAGAAAATGGTAAAATTTATTTTGAAAAAAACAATAAAATAGATTGAATAGCTAGGATATATTATGATCAAAAATATTTAGACTATGTTCATAGTCCTTTAGGTTCATTCGAGATAAGTATTAATGTTTTTGGTAATAAAATTGCACTTTATGCATGCGAATGTAAAACTAAATTTTTGTTTATTTATGCCACTGAATTAAAAACAAAGGCTACAATATTTAATATATTAGTAGCTTTTAATATTTTCTTTACCTTTATTAAGAAAAATAATTTACCCCTACTAGATATATATTTAGAGCGAAATGATACATACTTAGCTTTTGATTTATTAAGTAATCTTGATTTTAGAGATTTGCTTAATCGACATCTTGACTTTGAAAATTTATTTGTTATTAAATCTAATGATTTTATTAGTTTAAAAAAGCATCAAATTCATTCATTAAATGTTTTGTTAATTCAAGATATGTGATCAATATCCAATTATTGAAATATTTTTAATAACTCAAAATTTGAATACAAGGACACAAATAATACAACTGTTATTTACACTTCGCCAATAAACTATATTAGAAAATTATTAAAAGAAAATAATGCAATTAATCAGTGGTAGAAGATTGACTAATAGCATTATCTTTTTTCTTGTTATGATTATCTATTTTTTTAGTAAAAGCATCATATTTACTAAAAATTTTAATCCCTATTTTTTCAAAGTATCCTTTTTTTCATAATAAATTAACAATAAAGACAATTAAGATAAAAACCATTAAAACAATTGTTATACTAATAAACATTCACATCCCAATATCATAAAGTTGTTTCATTGTTATGCTATTTAAAATATATAGTTGTGTAGGAGTTTTTTCATTAGCTACAAATGATTTATTTAAAGCTTCAACAAAATCATTTCAAGAATAATCCTTTCCAAGTCAATTCTCAATAGCTCAATATCCATTTAAATTTAAATCAAATGTTTTATTACCAAGATTTTCTAGTGTTTCTGGATTAAAATTAGTGACATTGTTAATAAACCCAATACCACCTAAAAGAAATAAAACTAAACCAATAGTAAAAATAATCCCACATGTAAATAAGAAAATAAAAAGAAAAACATCCCAAGAAGATGTCCATGTTTTCTTAGTAATCTCTTTACTTTTTTGATAAATATAATTTAGATTAGAATAACTATTTTCCATATCTTAATAATAATTATTTTATAATAATTAATTAGATAATATGATGTTTAAGTTAGAAAAAATAACTAAAAGAGATGAGAATTTTGCTGAATGATACACTAGTGTTATTCAAAATGCTCAATTATGTGTCTATGGTCCTATTAAAGGAACAATTATTTATCAACCAAATGTTTGATCTATATGGGAATCAATTAGAACTTACTTAGATCATGAATTTAAAAAAAATGGTGTCCAAAATTTAGCAATGCCTATTTTAATTCCTAAAAGTGAGTTTGCTAAGGAAAAAGAACACTTAAAAGGATTTGCACCTGAATGTTTTATGGTAAATCAAATTGGCAATAAAAAATTAGATGACCCATATATTATTCGTCCAACAAGTGAAATTCTTTTTTGTAATTATTTTGCTTATGTTACTTCAAGCTATAAAAATCTACCTATTAAAGTTAACCAATGATGCTCAGTGATGCGAGCGGAAAAAACAACTAAACCCTTTTTAAGGAATAGTGAATTTCATTGACAGGAATTACATGCAATTTTTGCTGATGTTAAAAGCGGATTAACATTTACTAAAAAAATAATTGATATTTATGAAAAAATGCTTAATGACTTTTTGTGCATTCCTGTTATTAAAGGAGAAAAAACAATTGGGGAAAGATTTGCTGGTGCTGAAACAACATATACCATTGAAGCTTTAATGCAAGATGGACAAATGTTACAATGTGGCACAAGCCATTATTTAGGTCAAAATTTTTCTAAAATTTATGATATTAAATTTCAAAATAAGAATAATACTTTTGATTATGCCTATCAAATGTCAGCTGGGGTTTCTACCCGTTTGCTTGGCGCCATCATTATGGTTCATGGCGATGATAATGGCTTAGTTTTACCACCAGCACTAGCTCCAATCCAAATTAAAATTAATGTTTTAGGCTTAGAAAAAGAACCTCAAATAAAAGAATATTTAGAAAGCATAACAACCAAACTTAAAAAATATCGTCTTAAAGTTGATGATACAGAACACGGATTAGGATATAAATTATCAGAAGGAGAAGTACAAGGAATTCCAATTCAAATTATTTTAGGAAAGGAAACAATTACTGATAATCAAGTTACATATATTAGACGAGATAATTTACAAAAACTAAAATGCCCCCTTGTTAATATTAATCAAATCATTGAAAAGGAATTGGAAGAATATAAAAAAAGCATTTATCAACGAGCAATTAATCAACTACAAGATTCAATTACTTGAGTTAATTCCGTTACAGAATTGCAACAGGCAGTAGCTAATAAAAAAATAGCAAAAGCTTATTGAGCTGGTACAATTGACGATGAAAAAAAGATTAAAGAACTAACAGGAGCATCTGCTAGATGTATTATAGATACCAATGCTAAAGAATCAAAATGCTTTTTAACTAAGAAAAAGACAACATCAGTTGTTATTTTCGGAAGAGCTTATTAAAAATATGAGTTGTCATATAATCACTTTTTTTTCAGTTAAGGGTGGTGTGGGTAAAACCACATCATGTGCTAATATTGGTTTAGTTCTAGGGAAAATGAATATTAAAACATTAATAATTGATATGGACCCCATCGGCTCATTATCAAGTAATTTCCTATTATCTAACATCAATGGTTCTAAACAATTATTAGAAAATAAAATCACTAGTTTTCAGGATGTAGTTTTTAAAAACGTCTTCAACAATATTGATGTTATTCCAACAACCATTGATTTAAGTTTTATGTTTATGGACAACGATATTTTAAAATATGAGGAAAACTTAAAAGAAAATATTAAAAAATTAAAGGAAAAATATGACATCATTTTAATTGATGTTGCTTCCAGTTGAAGCAATTTAAATAGAATGGTGTTATCAATTACTGATTCATTGCTATTACCTATTTTATGTACCCCATATGCTATTGATACTATTTCCAAAATCTTAAATATTATTAGAAATATTCAAATTGAAAGAAATCCTAACTTAAAAATTGCTGGTGTTTTTATTAATATGTTTGATAAAAGAAAAAAAGATTCAATGGTTTATTTATCTGAATTAGCAAAAATTTTTGGAAATAACCTATATGATTCTATTATTCCTAATGATATCTCGATTACAAAGTTGCAAAAAAACAACAAATTTGTTGTTGAATCATCAGCTTGGACTCCATCAGCCATTAAATTTAGTGAATTAACCAAAGAAATTTATCAAAAATTAAAAAAACACAAATCAGAGTAGATATTATTATATTTATTTTGAGTTATATATTTTCATAATATATTAGGTATTAATTTAACAGTACACACAATTTGTGATAAGTTAGTAGTTATTATTAAATCATAATATGACATAGTCAACACCACTATTTTTAAATGTTGTTTAATAAAAAAAACAATTTTTTAAATTAATACTAATATTAATTTGTTATATTTAAGCATTGCTTTTACTGTTTTTTTATAGTACAATATATTAAATATTTTTTATGGAGGGAAAATATGAAGAAAAATAAAAAGATATTAATTACTACATTAATTAGTGGAGCAGTGATAGTTGGCTCAACACTTGTGGGAACATTAGTTCCAACTTATTTAAATAATAATAACATTACTAAAACCCATAATATTAGTTTAACTAGTAATCAGTTAACAAAAAATTCAATTAGTCCAAAAAGTCTAAATAATAGTAGATCTTTGGTGACTGATGCAAAGGACATTGCTATTAACAACGATCAATATAAAACTATTAATTTGTTAAATGCAGATGGTACTGATTTTACTGGTAATATTATTACAAATTATCAATTAGCCTTTACATCTACTAAATATGGTTTAATAGTTCCAACAGATGATGGTGTGAAGTTAGTAGATAGTCAAACATTGAAAATAAAAGCAGATTATAAAGGATTAAAAAACGCTGGTAGAACTCTAGTCCAAGCTGTGTATGATGAAGGGCGTGATTTACTTCTTTTAGTTTCATCAGATGCTAGTAATCAAGATGTTATTGTTACAGCTTTAAACCCCACTAATTTAAAGTTTAAGAAAACACTAAAATTAGGAGATGGCGATGGCCGAGATAAGTTATCAATGACAACTGGCTATCCTTTCTTATTTAAATTAGGTGGTACTGATAATAGTTATATTTTAATGCCAAGAGGTCCAGCTAATATAACAACAAGAAGTAGTGAAACATACCAATTCTGATTACAAGATGGTGATGATGTTTTTGGTAATACAAGTGATAAAAAACCAACTACTGCACAAGATTTTTTTGCTAGTATGTCTAATGTTACTTCAGACAGCCAAACAAAAATTATGCAAGCAGGTGCTTATTATATTTCAACAGAAGACAAAAATATTTTTACTATGCTTGAAGTTGATATGGGTTCTAAATCATTAAAATTACGGATTTATTATGACAATGTTTGTTATCAACAACCAACATGATCTGTTTATTGAACTCAAGGTGAACGTGATTTAAATTTTATTAACCCTTATTTAGTATTAAACTATGATGACTCAAGTAAGTTATTATATGTAAATTCAGTTATCAATTTTAATGATACTGATGCAGGTAACATTGCCTTTGACTATGATTTTAATATTACACAAAAAAAATATATTAATGAAAAATATGGAAATTTACAAACAACACCATCAACTGATGGACAGGAAAATAGTTCAGCAAGAAGAGATTATGACTTCCAAACTCTAAATTATTCTCCTAAATTAAATCGAATATATGGCTATGCTTCTTCAACTCCAATTGCTAGTGGTGCTCCAGGTATTATCCAGTTTGATAATATAAATAAAGATTCTGCATATGGTAAGTATTTCAATTATACTAATGATGGTTCTAATGCACCTAGTAGCACAAAAGCACTACCATTATTTGATTTTGTTGATAACAGCAAACAAAATGTTATTATTGTTCCTTCTTGAGATGGAAATCAATACTATTCATTTGTACCAAACAATGGTGCCAAATATACTGTTTATAATGCTGAAAACGGCATCAATAGAGATATACAAGCAAATGATCCTAATTATAACCCTTATGCTTATGAAACTTCTATCATATCAAGTTCACAAGATAATAGTTTAGTATTAGATTTAAGTGATAATACAAATATTAATCAAATTCTTACTAATGATACAGATATAAAGAACAAAATTACTACAGCATTAAATGGTTTACTTGCTGATACAAGTGGTTTAAAATTCTTTAACCAATATTTATTAGGTTCAACAGTTGAATTAGGAGATAATATTGTTCCAGACAACACTAATGGTGGTTCTGTAACAATCAATGAAATTACAATTAATAATGCTTTTGATCCTGAAAAAGCATTAGGTCCAAAAACTTGACAAAATGTAAAAATTATTGGATTTAAAAAATTTGATCCAACTACATTAAGTGCAACCATTGGTATTAATGATCTTAGTCTAGTTCCTGGTAATGTCGGAGAAATACCTTACAGTGATTTTGTTCCAATCTACATTAAAATAGATTTAGAAAATTATTTTGATTTACCTAAAACAAAAAATAAATATAATATTCCAGCAGATGCAACCATTAGTGTAGGAGATATTGATGCAAGCAAAGCACCACAAGGTGAAATCGAAATTCCCCTAACTCTTAGTAAGTACTATGCAGATGATAAATCAGTTCAAGAAAATGCTACTTTCACATGTACTGTTACTGGTTTTAAAACATATAAAACTGTTATTTTAGATAATTTTAATCCTGAATTAACTTATGACCCAAGTGATATAGATATTAAAAAAGTATCTCCTGATGATATCAAAAACTTTATTTTAAAAAAAGTACAAGCTGGACATATTTTTGGTGGTCAATTTGTAGGTAAAAATTCACCAAGTGAATTAAATATAGATGATTTAAATATTGAGGTATTGGGTCCAAATTTAGCAGCAGATAATTCTAAAGGGCAATATGCGGTTAATCTTTCATTAAATAAAGATGTTGTTTATGAAAATGGTGTTGTTGCTTCTAACAATTTAAGCACACCACAAATCATTATTAAAGGTTTTAAACAACAAACTCCAACAAATATTTCATCTTCAACTAGTCCACAAGAAATAAATTTAAATTCAGAAAAACCGTCTAATGATAATGCTGTTAAACAAGCATTTTTAAAAGAAATTAAAAATGTTACAAATCTTCCAGTTTATCCAACTGCAGGCGATCTACAAGTTAAGAATGAAAATGGTGATTATGTTATTACATTTACACCAAGAAACATTTATAATGAAAAAGGTATCATCCAAGCCAACAATCAAGAATTTACTTATAAGCTTTTATTTAAATCTACTCAATTACAAACAACTTCAAGTGGTGATTGATGATGAATTGTAGTTGTTTTAGGTAGTTGTATTGGAGCATTATTATTAATTATGCTATTAACAATTATTATTAGATGAGCATACCAAAGAAATAAGAAAGATTAATTATTCTATTTAAAGCTAAAGAAGTGTCCATTACTTACACTCGCTAGGAATAAAATTCTTAATATATAAAATATAGAAATTATTAAATTAAAAGGTGATCAAAAACCTTTTAATTTTTTTTATTAAAGAGTATCAATTAATTAAAATGATATGTTTAAATCACCATCTTTTTGAACTGGCTAGTAAAATTAAGTTGGACAATAAAAAATCCCACCAAATATAATTGGTAGGATTAGTCCACTTATTTTTAAATACTTCTAAAAGGTACTTATATATATTTCAAACAAAAAAAGATCAAAAAAGTATGAAACCTTAACATCTAATGAAAAGTATCATTCAGTGATAAAGTTATATGAAGATTTTATTAAACAATATTTAAGAGCATTAAATAAGACCAATGATGTTAATCTCAAAAAGCAGCATATAAATTCTTGAATAAATTTCAATGATATTTAACTACTATTCAAGAAATTGAATTTCAAAAATTAAGTATTAATGATTATTTTAGATTAAAGAGAAAGTATTCAAGAACGTAATTTTTTGCCTTTAAAAATAAAATTATTAATTTAATCAATAAATCCTATTTTATTTGAACTGATCATATTGATAAATTACCAATAAAGAAAAATATTGCAAATAAATATAATAAGGAAGCCAGAAAGATATTATGTGATTTTTATTTAAAATATTGTCAAGAATCAATTGGATTTGAGATTACAGATTTTTGATGCAAAGTTCACATTGAAAACAAACTTAGCAAATAATTTGATTTCTCAAAAATAAGCATAAATACTTTAAAAAAAATATTGTCTGAAGAATTAGGTATTAATTTTACAAAAGCCAGAAAGAAATATTATTATCATCCTAAAAAGGCATCAAATTATTGAGCCTGGTCATGTTCAACTAGATTTAAAAATATTAGGAAGAAATGAAAATGGATTAAACAAGATTATTCCAATTTTCAATATGGTAGATACTCATTCTCGATTTACATATAGCTTAGTCTTAGATAATGGCATCAACACCAAATGTTATGTATGCTATTGAATCAGGATTTAAATATTTTAAAAGCAATGGTATCAAAATTAAGTCTGTTCAAACTGATAATACGATGATGTTTAAAAACACAAATTTTATTCATGCCAATGAATTTGTAAAATTTCTTGAATCTAAAGGTGTGATTAAAAGGTTAATCCTATTAGGTCAACCTGAGTGTAATGGTTGTGTAGAAAGATTTCATAAGACTATCGATAAAAAATGTTGATCACAATTTAAACAAGCAAAATCA
>CAJGBT010000031.1 GCA_904501665.1 uncultured Bacilli bacterium
TGTTTAAAATACATAATGTCCTCTCAAAAGTAGTGTTTTTGAAGTGGACTAAAATCCCCTAAGGTCCTTTTGGGGGATTTTTTCGTCTACCCCACAGATACATTATATAGGGGTGTCCAAAAAGATGGGTATAAAAACAGATATTCAAGGGTAAATATATTTTTAATGTTATCTACATAGAATTTTGACTTTATCATCAGTAAACCTAAAATTTAACAATAATAAACATATTTTATTTGATTTTTTTAATCTTTTTATTGATGATAAATTTTAAGGAGTTATTAATAAAAAGATTGACAAAATATTTTTTTTATTTATCATTAAAAAAATATGTCTAAAATAAAATCTAATAAATTAAAATTTAATTATTTTATAAATCATAGTCAAGAAATATCAATCTTTAAGTTAGTTAATGTTTTCTTTTGAAAATCATTAATTGGTCCATTAATTGCTATTTTATTACCTATATTGTTTATGGTAATTTATAAAATTATTGATGCTGATCAAGGTTCTAATTCAAGTATTTTTGGTAATGGATTAGCTACTTATATTACATTTTCAATTTTACCAATTTCATTAGTTACATTTCCACAAATGATAGTTGATTTTAAATCATCTATTATCTTAAGAAAAATATCTATTTCAAGAATCACCCCATTAAAATGTGTCTTCATTTTCTTTGGTTATTATTTATGTATCTTAGTTGGAATTGTAATTCTTATTTTTTTAATATTCACTATTCTTTTAAATAAAGATGCCCCAGCATTTTATAAAAAAATTAGAATGGGTCAATGTATATATGGTATTTTCAATGTTTTTATTGTTTCGTTGGCAGTAGGGTTATTATGTGGAGTATTAATTAAAAAGAGTCATTATGTACAAATGATTGGCTTTAGTATATTGCTATTATCTGTTACTTTAGCAGGACAATTTATTCCAATTACAGTGATTGGAACAAGTGAAGCAGTAAAATACATTTCATTATTTAGTCCAATTTCTTATAGTTTAAATCTATTAAACAATAGTTTGATAAATGATGCTGATTTTTCAAGTATTCTAGGTCAATCATCTACTCCAATTGACCATGATTTAGCTCAAAAATTAGCTGAATATATAAAAACTCATAATACTGGTAATAATATTTTTGATTTACATCATGATTTTCAAATTTTCAATTTTATAACTAAAAAGGATGCAAAACCACAAGACTTTTTTATTACTATTTATCAAATATGACAAAAAGTTTTAAATTTAATTATGTCATATATTTTTGCAGCAATATTCTTTGGAATTGGTATTAAAAAATTTAATTGAACTAGTAGGTAAAATATGTTTAAAAGAAAAATAAAAAATGCTAAAAAAATTAATAATCCTTATGATCAAATGCCTAAATTCATAAAGGTAGAAAGAAATCACCAATTAAAACCTATAATTCAAGTTAGAAACCTATCACAAGTATATGGCAAAAAAAACAAAAAAGTTATTTTTGAAAATGTTAGTTTTGATTTTTTTGAAGATGAATGTATTGCTTTTTTAGGACCAAATGGTGCAGGTAAAACTACTATGATTTCTATTATTTTAGGAATTAATAAAATTCAAAAAGGGAAAATCAATTATTTATATGAATACAAAACAAGACCATATGAAGAATTAAGTGTACAATTTCAAGATTTGCATTTTCCAAATTCATTAACACCTAATGATCTAGTTAAATTTTCATTAAATTTTTCAAATCAAAAAATCGATAAGGAAGAGTTAAAAAAAGCATTTGAAGTTTTTGAATTAGATGATTTTGCAAATATTAAGATGCATAAATTATCAGGTGGTCAACAACAACGAGTAAATGTATTAATTTCGCTTTTATCAAAACCAAAAGTTTTGTTTTTAGATGAATTCACTACTGGATTGGATATTGCCATTAAAAGTAAGATTCAAGCTTATATTAGAGAATATTGTTTAAAGAATAAAATTACACTAGTATTAATTAGTCATGATATTGATACAATTGAAGAATTAGCTACTAGAGTAATTGTATTAGCTAATAAAAGTATTTATGTTGATGCCCATGTTGATGACATTATTGAAACATTTGGATCAGTAAAAAATCTAATTAAGCAATATATTGTTTCTTAATCCTTGATTTAAGTATTGAATCTTTATAAAACAAGAAATCTTTTTTTCTAAAAAGATATTGATTAAATAAACAAATAAATAGGTTAATAATTCCTATTGAAACAATAATTAAAATTCTGCCATAAATTGGAATTCATTCAATTGTATGATTAATTTCATGTTGATAAATTATAAAAACTGGAGTTAATGCTGTCAAAATAATACTAATATAAATGTAAGATAAAATTGTTTGATAATGTAAATTACCACAGTTATCATTAGTAATAATATGATTATTGATTATTCTTTTAGAAATAAAAAAGACAACTAAACTAGCAATTGACCAAGAACAAATAATTGAAATAAACAATCCATTGCTAACCTTTTTAGTAGTAAAACAAATACTACTAGCAAGAATTGCAAGTAAAACAATAGTGATAAGCACTTTAATTATTTTTAATTTTAATATTTTTTTAAATTCACCATAAATTGGTAATAGATGATCATAAGTTGAGGTAATTGACTCAATAAAAATAGGTAAACATAACCCAATTGATAAAATTCAATTAAAATCTAAATGTTTATCAGCATGTTCAGGCTCTAGTAATAGTCCATTACTAAATACAATCGTGAGAAGAAATGTACTTATTGTATATGATGTCATATAAGTAGTTAAAAATTGATAACGGTGGAAAAAATGACGATCAATTTGTTTATTATTTAAATGAATATGTTCTATCATTGATGGAACAGCAGCATCTATGATAGCATGTACTACTTCACGTGAAGAAACAATCAACATTAGATATGTAGAAAAAATAGCACTTGGTAAAAAATCAATTGTTCCACCATGAGGTTCTCCACCATGAAAGGTAGAAATGGAATTATTTTTAGTTTTAATAGCTGCATAAATAATAAAACAAATTGCAAAAATATCTGAGTTAAATTGTGCTAAATATTGACTGGCAATTGCCATTAAATTCTTTTTATCTATTTTATAAGATAATGGTTTTTTACTTTTATATCAAGCAAAATACTTTTTTTGATAAAGTTTTAAGATAGAAATTAATAGAACCATCTTTGTTCCTAAAATACAAAGAATAATAATGTTCATCTCAATAAAATTAAGATTTATTAAATGATTTTTAATACAAATAAACAAAACTATAATAATTATATTTAGAATAAAAGTAATAAAAATATTCCAAATATTATAAACATATGATTTATTAGCTAAATATAATAAGATAATGGATATTGGGATAATAAAATAATTAGCCCAAATTTCTACACAATTAGAAATAATAAAAAGGGTTGATTCATATCATTGAATTTGATTAGTAGTATCAACAATTATTAACCCTTTGTTATTAAAATAAAAAGGGAAAGAAAAAGCAATTATTAAAGTAATTAAAAAATAAAAACCACCAAATAAATAATATTGTGGTTTTAGATTAGCAATTTTTTGATTTAAGACATCATGACTACTATTTTTCCTATTAGCAAAATGAAAAGCATCAATCAAATTATATGTACTCACAGATGTAAGACCATTATGTGAAGATGAAAAATAAGGTAAAATACCTAATATAATAGCTAACAATCCTAATGAACTAGCACCAAAGACAAATGAAGTCATACCAGTTCTAACAAAATTAAATACTATCAATGTAATAGATAAAATGATAGCTGCAAATGAATTTACAATTGTTTTATATGACCATCTGTGTTCATTTATTTTTAAAGATTTATTCAATTGTTTTCCTTAGTATTATTATTTAGTGGCAATTTCAACTGAAACTTTTGTTTTGTTATTAGCAAATGTACTATATTTTACAATTCCTTCTTTTTTTGCAAATAATGTATGATCCTTTCCTTGACCAACATTTTTACCAGGATAAATTTTATTTCCACGTTGACGATAAATGATTTGCCCAGGTAATGCTAATTGACCATCCGCTAATTTAGCACCTAAAAATTTTGGATTAGAGTCACGACCGTTTTTAGTTGATCCAACTCCTTTTTTAGAAGCAAATAATTGTAGATTTACAAAAACTTTAATTTTTTTATTTTTCATTGTTATAACTCCTTTTTAAATGTTTTGATTTTTATATATTTTTGATATTGTTCATTTAATAAGCTTTTTAATTGAATTTTAATTAACTTTAATTTATCAAGATTTGCTTTATTTTTATTAATGATTATTAAACAATAAGAACCAGGTGCAAATTGATATTCAACATCATTAACCTTAAATCAATTAAGTGCACCTAAGACAATTGCACTAACTCCTGCACAATAAATATCTTTTCCAAAAACATCTGCTTGCGCATGTCCATTAACACTAATAGCATTTGGATAAAAACCAATCTGAACCATAGCTTTAAGCTTTAATAGATTCTATCAACAATTGAGTATATTGTTGTCTGTGTCCTTGTCTTTTTAAATGATGCTTTTTTGATTTAAATTTGATGATATTGATTTTTTTGTGTTTTCCATGTTTTATGACTTTTGCACTAACATTTGCTCCACTAACAAATGGAGTTCCAATGTTATTACTAGTCATCATGATTTCATTGAAAACAACAATATCACCAGGCTTTTTATCTAGTTTTTCAACATATATATTTTGCCCTTGCTCAACTTTATATTGTTTTCCACCAACTTCAAAAATTGCAAACATAACTCCTCCTTTAAAAATTTTAAATTCAAAATAAGCAATATTTATTATATCATATATAATAACTAACTTTGTTTTAACATTGTTTAATGGACCATCTTATTGAACAAGCCGCTTCTGTCCATGATTATATAATAATTTAATGGCATTAATTATTTTATGCATCATTCTATATAACTAATCCTTTTGATTTTTTTAATTCAGAATAATAATATCTACAATTATTATATTCTTTCATAAAATCATTAAAAAGGTCATGGAAAAGTTTGATTTGTGCAATTTCATTTAATTTGGAAAAATACATATGGTCCTTTCAAAATTATGGTTTTTGAAGTGGACTTAAAATTGCCTAATCTATATTATTAGGGTATTTTTTCATCTATCCACAATTATGATTATAGGACTTGTTCAAAACGATAGGTTTCAAAACATAGTAAGATATTTTGGTTAGAATTTAATACTTTAACCTTGGTATTTTGATTAATATCTAATTTTAAATTTTTAAAATTTACATAAAAATCAAAATTGTTTGTTTTTTTAGTTATGATGCTGTTTTTCCATTTAAATTATCTTTATTTTTTTTAAAAATAGCTTGATTTGTGTTCAGTCTTGCACAAAAAAAAGTATAATACTACTTATCATGCATAAATTGCTAAAACAAGTGTTGCGTTTCTTTTTTTCAAAATCCTTTTTTATTGCATCAATTGGTTTTGCTTTTTTTTCAACATCTTTTATTATGACAACTGCATTAAATTTGACTAAATCAATTTATGATAGTCAAACCAAATTAAATCAAGATGGAAATGTTGCTAATTTGGCAATTAAAAGTCTTAATAATATGGATTCAGAAATTATACCTAAAAACCTAATAAATAACGAAAATTACCATTCTTTTCCTAAAGAAAAAACATTACAGTTTAATCTTAATGGTATAGATATTGATATTTATAAAAAATTTAATACATTTTTAGAAAAAGTCAATTTTTTAAATATGTTTCCTTATGAGAGAAAAGACTTATTAACGCATAAGGAAAAAAAACGTATATATAATAAAGATTTCGAAAATTTAGATAAATATTTATCATGATCTGCAGGACAATTAAATTTTAATGGTAAGCGAAATCCAAATGATTTAACAAAATATGCATATGCTATGTTGTTTTTTAATCTTGATAATTCTACTATTTTGACTGATCCTAGAAATTTAGTCTTTGATTATAATGAAAAAAATAATAATTGAAAATTTAGTGGATATTGAAATGAAGGTAATATGCTAAATGAAATTAGGATGTTTATTATTCAAATGCAATATTATAATGAAAATCCAAATAATAACACAAGTAACAATTCTTCTTACTTATCCTTGTATAAAGAGGTTAATAAAAACGTAAAGCAATCTGATTTTGTTTTAAATACTATCTCTGGTGACTCTGGTGCAAAAATAATCAATGTAAAACTAAGAGACCCAACTTATGAATTACATAAAGATTTTTGATTATCAGACATTTTTTTTAACTATTTTAAACAATTGAAAATAGTTAAAAATAATTATGATATTCCAAATGATAAGTATGAACCATATTTGTAAGTAGTTCCAGGTTATAGGTTAGATTTTGTTTTTAAGGATAAAAATATAGTTGATGAAAGTTTTAAAACTTTTTTAACTAATTATTATCCAGCATCTGATTTGTTAAATTTTTCACTAATACTTGACCCCTACAATTTGTTTGGAATGAATAGTGAACAATTTGAAAACTTATCTAATCAAGAAAAAACAGATATTTTTAATCAAATAAATATTTCATTAAATCAATATGCAAAAAATTTAGGATTAAAATGAAATCAAGCAAAAAAAGAATGAATTAATTGAATATTAACATCATATCTAGATTCAAATAAGGATATTGTTTGAACAATAGATAGCAATTATTTTTTAAATGGTAGTAATCAAAATGAACAGTTTTTAATTACTCCTAGAACTAATGACAAGGTTAATAATTTAGTTATTAAACAAGGTGTTGATTTTAAATATTCTCAAAATAAAAATGATCATCATTTTTATAATAGTCCTATTCTAAATGAATTAATAAAAATTTTAAATGTATTAAATAACATTAATAACATTAACGTTATTAATCCTTTATTTTTTTTAATTTTACCTTCAAGCATAAACAATAAGAATAAATTATTATCTCAAATTAAAAAATTAACATCATTATGTATTCAAAAAATAGATAAATTATATTTGCAAAAAACTGATGTTGATGTAATTTTAAGGGAATTACACAATTTTAGTCCTTGAATTCAATTATGTTATATTCTATTTAATGATTCTTTTAACATTACATCTAATGATCCTTTTAATAGTGTAATTAATTTTCATATTAATAGTAATTTAACCAACTTATGGGTTGATTCTAATGTTTATTTAACAAATATTAGTAATTTTTTTGTAATAATTAATGAAAATTTTTTTAAAAAAAATAAAAAAGCAACTTTACCAATTAATAATGATGAAAATATCACCATTGATGGTAAGCCATTTACATTATTTACGGTTGATAACATATTAAAAAATAATGGTTATGATTTTACAAATATAGATAATATTAATACATATATTGAAAAACTACCTGATAAATATAAAATTAATATTTTAGGTCATGATTTTATTATTATTGGTTCAGCAATTTCTGCAGATTATAGTTATCCAATTGTAAATATACAATCTCCTATACCAGATGGAAAAACTCAAGGAATTTTATACTTTACTAAACATCAATATGAAAATATTTTAAATTATTTAGATGTTAATAATTTCAATTATAATTACATAATTAAAGCTACCAACAAAGAAGAGTTTTCTCATAAATTTAATTCATTTTTTCACAATTTTATCAAATTGACTTCTCCTAATAATTTAAATACTATTAATAATTTGCAAGCAACTACAACAGAATTTATTAAAAAAATAATCCTTTATTTTTCAATTTTTATCTTCATTTTTTTATTAATAATTTTATGCTTTGTATGTTATATGGTTTTAAATATATTAATTGATAAACTAAGTAAAATAATTTCTATTGTCCGAATAAATGGTATTGGAAATTTTAAAATCTCTTTAATGATTGCACTTCCACTAATAATATTAAATAGTATTTTAGGTGGACTTGCATACTTATTAACATTCTTTATTTCTCCATATATTTTTAATTCATTAAACAATATTTGGTTTATTCCTTTAAGTATTTCTTTTAACCCATTTTTATTTATTTTATCAATAATCGGTCCAGCTGTTTTATGTCTAATTATGGTTTTATCAATTGTATATTTTAGCCATCGAAAACCAGCAATAGAAAAAATAAATGATATAGATAATTCAAAAGGATTTTTTATTAAAGGATTAAGAGCTAATTGATATAAAACATCTTCATTTTTTAAATGAGGTATTAATTTATTTTTTTCTCGCTTTTTTAATATCCTATTTTTAACTTTTTTTATTTGCACTTCTTTTAGCATATGTTCTGCTATTTTAGCAACTGATGTTAATTTAAATAATGCAAATTATTATAATTTACAAAATAATTCATATACAGTAGCATTAGATTTAAAAAGTCCTCAGGAAAATGTTGGTCTTTATCAAAAATATAAATATCAAGATTTAGGTTTAACTAGTGTTGATGTAGATGCTAATGTTGCACAATATCTTTTAAATAATGCTGATCCATATTTTCCATTAATAAATTTTGAATATTTAGTTTTAAACAATAATGATAAACAATTTCATTGAATTGATCAAAATACATGAAGATCAAATAATGAATATAAAATAAATGGTGTACAAAATAAAGCTATAAAACTTAGAATTAATAACAAAATAATAAATCAAGATGGATTAGATATAAATGAATTAATAAAAAATGATAAAACATTTTTATTTGCAATTAGAGATAAAGATGGTAATGTAAAAGATTTTGATAATAAAACACCAAATATACAACCAAGGTTTTATTTAAATATGACATTACCATCATTTAGTTATTATTTAAGAATGCGTGACAAATATAGCCTATTATTTTTTAATGCAATAACTTCTGCTTTTATACTAGATATTGATTTATCTATCGGTAACACATGAAGAGACTATGTTCAAAAACTTTTACCAACTGAAATGTTTTCAAAAATGAATCAAAATCTTATTGCTTTTAAAAAAGAAATATTCAACAATCCTCTTTATCATGATAAATTTAAAAATTTTCTTAAAAATTCAAATGATATTGATGAAAATAAATTAGAAATTGACGGACAAAAAGTTATATATAATCCTGATGGTTCAGAAACATCAATGAGATTTTCTGATGATTTTTTAATGTTTATTGGGCAGATTTTTGGTGATGAAAAATTAAACGATATGAATGTTAAATTAGTAACCGGTAATATTGCTCCATTATCAAATGATGATGAAACATATACTTATGTTTTAAGTGACACCATTAATAACATTAATAATCAAATTAAAATCATGGGGATAAGCCCAGAATCTAAATATATTCAATTGTATAACGAAGATAATAAAATGATTGATTTGAACTTATTAAAAAATAATGAAGTTATTATAAATAGAGGTTTTGCTAAGAAGTTTAATCTTAAAAAAGGAGATAAATTAAGAATAAAACCTAGTAATGATTATTTTAATAGTTCAGTAAAAGTAATAAAGGAATTAAATTTTAATTCAAATTTAAAAAATGATTCTCCATATATAGAATTAAAAATTAATGATATATCCATAGATCCATTTGGTGAAAAGATTTATACTTCACAAAAGAATGCAAATAAAATGATTCATTTAGATAAGGGTGATTTCATATCAGGCATTTATGATAATGCAATGAAATCATCATTTTATAGTTCAGTTCAATTTCAAAAACCAACACAAGATTACATTCCATTTAATGGAATTTTAAGTAACAAAAAATCATTAATAATGAACAATAAGGCCTTATTGTTAACTTCAGCAAATGGTTTTTATTCCCTATCATTTTCAATTTCTGAAACACCTGCTAATTTTAATCCAGATGTTTTTGCAATGTTATATACTACTAGAAATGATGAATTGCTAAATAAAATTGGTTTTCAAGATAGTGCACAAGAAAAAAACTATCTTAGTTTTGAAAATATAGTGAAAAAAAACTTTCCTTCATCTCAAAAAATTTCCCAATGAATGATCAAAAATTATGATGACAAACAAATGATAGTAAATCTTGTTAACATTGAACAAAAAGCAATTATAAATCAATTATTTGAACATACTATTAATTTAGTAAATATTGTTAGTTTAATTATTTTAATGATTTGTTTACCTGTTATTATTTTATGTATTATCGCTTATTTTTTTGGAATAATTAATTTAATTAAAAAGCAAATATCTATACTTTATCTATTAGGATATAGTAAGAATAAAATTACTAAAAATATCTTTTTCCTTTTCTTCCCTATAATATTTGTTTCATATATTCTTTCCTTTGCTTTAATGTATCCATTAATGCTATTATCACAAAATGTGCTATTTAATGTTTCTTCAATTTTTATTTCCTTAAATACTAATTTTATAATTTTGATTTCACAAATAGCTATTTTGATTCTTATATTAATAATTGCAATGATTTCAATATGATTAATTCTAAAAAATAATGATTATGCCTTAGTTATTAAACAATAAAATAAATTATTTTCATATTTATAAAAATGAACTAAAACATTAATTTGATTTAATTATACATTTGTCTTAATCAATACATAAAATAGATACTTATTTAAAACTGACTAAAAGAAATTATAGATAAATTTTTAAGAAACTCACTTTTAGATCTTAAAAAAAATATGTCCATGTATAATACAGTCATTAATAATTATGTTTTTATACCCATCTTTTTGGACACCCCTATATAATGTATCTGTGGGGTAGACGAAAAAATCCCCCAAAAGGACCTTAGGGGATTTTAGTCCACTTCAAAAACACTACTTTTGAGAGGACATTATGTATTTTAAA
>CAJGBT010000032.1 GCA_904501665.1 uncultured Bacilli bacterium
GGTACAACTAAATATGACAAATTATGTTGAATTTCACAATAATAAAAGATTAACCAAAATAGATGGTAAATGATTTACACCTACTGAATATGAAAAAAATTTATATAATGAAAGTGGGCAATTTATTTAAAACTGTCTAATATTCATTAATTTTGGTAAAATATACTTTGTATAAAGAAAGTAGATTTTTAAAATCTCACCTGATGTTCCTTTAATGTGAATATGGGTTCAATGCTTTTAGTCTTTTCTTTACTAAAGAAGAAAAATTGTTTTCTTTATACAAAATATATTTAAATCAAGGACATGAATGAATCAAAATAAATCTAAGAGTATCCCAATTAATGAGTCAATTAAATTAAAAGAATTTTTAGTTATTGATGAAAAGGGAAATAATTTAGGATTATTAAAAAGAGATAATGCTTTAGATCTTGCTCAAAAAAAGAATTTAGATTTAGTTTTAATTTCTTTTAAGGATAATGTTGGTATTGCTAAAATTATGGATTATAGCAAGTTTAAATACCAACAAAAAAAGAAAGAACGAGATAATCGCAAAAATCAAAATATTATGAAATCAAAGGAAATTAAAATTAAACCTTTGATTAATGACCATGATTTACAAACAAAAGCAAACAATGCTATTCATTGACTAGAAGATGGAGATCGTGTTGTTTTTATGATTGTTTCTATGGGTAGAATGGCTACTAAGACAGAAATTATTGATAATGTTCATAACAAGTTTTTAAATATGATTGGAGACCTTGGTAAAGTTATCCAAGAAAAAAAGAAAATCAATGATTATAAATATGAAACAATTATTGTTCCTAATAAAAAGAAATAATCATCAAAGAAAAGGGGTTTTATGAAGATTAAGCAAAAAACTAAAAGTTCAGTTGCTAAAAGATTTAAAAGAACTAGTTCTGGTAAATTAAAACGTCGACATGCTAATCGTAATCATATGCAAATTGGTTCGACAACTAAACAAAAAAGACATTTAAAAAAATCGGGAATTGTCCATAGTGCTGATCACAAGCGTTATGATCAATGTTTATAGGAGAGTAATTTTATGAGAGTAAAAGGCGGATATGTTACAAGAAGAAGAAGAAAACGTTGATTAGATAAAGCTGAAGGTTCTTGGGGAACAAGGCATACATCTTTTAAAATTGCAAAGCAGACAGTTATTAGAGCATCAGAATATGCATATAATGATCGTCGAAAAAAGAAAAGTAATTTTAGAAAATTATGAATTGCAAGAATTAATGCTGCAGTTAGACCAATGGGATATACATATTCTCAATTTATAGCTGCATTAAATAAAAATAAAATTGACATTAATCGAAAAATGTTATCTGAATTAGCGATTAATAATCCAAAGGAATTTGAAAACCTAGTTAAAAAAGTGATGAAATAAAATTATTTTATTAGATTATTATATATATGACTAAAAGAAATAATTAGAGGAAAAAATGTTTGATAAATTAATTTATAATAATTGAGAATTACATAAAGATGCAACACAATTAGAGATTAGTTATCGATTCTTTGTTCAACTAATTGAAGTATTAGATGTTAAATTACTTTTACAATATGATAATGTTGGTAATGAAATTAAGATAGATGATAAAAATTTAATTCACAAATGACAAGAAAAACGAATCAACAAACTATTTAGTGATTTTAATACCATCTCATCAATATCTTTTATAGAAGATAAATGACATAATAATGATGACATTTTTATAAGTACTTTTTTTCGATTAAGTCAAATATTAAGGTCTTTTAAAAAAATTAATTATAAGGCACAACAACTAGATACATATTATGAACCATTATTATTTAAATTAGCAACTAAATTTTTATCTGTTGAAAATTTTGAGTATTGAATGATTAATATGACTAGTGGAATTTTAAATCATAAAAAGCAAGCTAATACTCATATTCCTTTTAATGTTAATTGAAAGATTGTTTTAAATGATAAGGCAAAAAATACAGTTTGATTTTTAGAAAATTTAACTTTAGCTTTTAATGATATTACTTCTTGACACAACCAAACTAGTGCAAATAGTGATATTTTAAATAATATATTGAATCATTGAATTATTTATGTTTTAACTGATTTTTATTTAAAATATATTTATGATCAAAATGATAAAAATAAAATTGCATTTCAAGAACTTTATGATGTTGTTTTATCATTAATTAATAAAATGGTTCAAGACCATACTTTTGCTGTTATTGGTTTTAAATCAATTGCTTTTTTTATTAACCAATTACTAAGATTTAATATAATTAATAAAGATGATCAAATCATTAAAAATTTTTCTGGTATCTTAGAAATCACTACATCTAATAAAAATAAAATGTATTTAGAAGAAATTATGTTTGAAGGGAAAGAAGCAAAGGAATTTAAAAAACTAATTAAACCCACAAATCCAGAACAAACAAAACCATTAATCAATGAATTAGATAATAAAGATAATAAGAGATTTTAGTTATTTTTTAAGGAGTATATTATGAAGAAAATAATAGAATTGAAAGAAATCAAGATTTTAGATAATAAACAAATTCCTATTTTAAAGAATGTCAATTTAGACTTTTTTGAAAAACAAAACACTTGCATTTCTTCAAAAGAGAATACTGATTTTGATATTTGCAAAAAATTTATTGCAGTTTTAGCTGGTCAACAAGAACCTAACTCTGGTTCTATTTCATATGCTCGTTTTAATGAAATTCGAAATTATATTTTTGGTTATAATAATTTTAATAACATTTTAAATAATCCAATTGTTAAGCCAAAAGATGTTATTGAGGCATTATTTAAAAAAGAAGAAATTCTTGAAGAAAATAAAAAACAAATTAACACATTCATCAAATTATTATCACTAGAAGATGTATTATCTCAACCAATGTCAAAAATTACATCTTCTAATCGTGATTTATTAAATATTTTGTTTTTATTGATTATTAAGCCAAGAGTTTTATTTTTAAGAGATTTTAGTCTTAAAACAGGTGAAGAAGGTTTGGAAATTGCATTTATTAAATCATTATCTATTTATTTAAAAAAATATAATATTACATTGATCATTGCAACTAATAATAAAAACATTATTAATAGTGAACTTTGTGATCGTCATATTTTAATTGATGACCAAAAAATTGTAGCTGATAAAATTATTTCTCATCATTCATCAATTGATGAATTTAATGTTGATAATAAAACTAAGTTTTTTAACCTTGAAGATGAATTAGATTTATCATTAAAAAAAACACAATTACCAAAGCATTCAAAAACAATAAATTTATCTGATGAAGATGAAGAATTTAAAAAAAATATTGCTAGTTTTATTGATACTAGACCAATTAATAATAAAACCAATCTTAAAACATTAAGTAACATTGATGATAATGATAGTTTTGTTAATAAAAAAGTAGAAGCTATTAATTTATCAAAATATAAAACTACTAGAAATACAAGTAATCTTCATCACAAAACGCAAACACTAAAAGAAAAGTCTGAAAATTTAATTAGTGATGTAAAGTTGAAAACACAATCTTATAACCAAGACTTTCAAAAAAATACACCTTACAAACAAAATATTCATAAAGAAAAACCTACTCCAAAAAATTATAATGATCAAAAAATTCAAGACATTGTTGATACTTACTTTTTACAAAAAGATTTGGAAAAACAAATTAAATCCCCAGAATTTATTAATTTATCAGTAGATTTGCAAAATAAAGTATTTGAACATTATGATCAAGCATCAAGATTAATTGATGAAAATGATCCTGATCATAGATATGACCCATATAGAACTAGTAAGCTAAAGACTGATAGCTTATATCCAGGTAATGCTGATGATGGATACTTAACAAAAATGATTTTGCTAGAAGAATTAGAAATTGAAAAACAAAAAAACCAATTGCGTGATAATCATTTAAAAGATATTTACAAATCAAAAACAAGTGAATTTGAAATTGAAGAAGATTATATTTCAAAACCAACAGTTAACTTATCTTATAAGAATGCCAATAAAATTGATAAAACTTTAAAATCAGTAATTAATGAAGTAACAACTGATGAATTATATGATACAGATAGTTACACCCCACCACCTTCTCCACCACCTATAAGAGCTAAAACCAAAAGAGCAACAAACAGCTTTAAGGAAGTATTTACTAAAAATAGGACCAACAGTATAAGGCATGAATATGATAATGATTATGTATCATCTTCTAATAACTTTGAACCTAGTAGTTCAACTCCTAAGACAACTAGAATATCTAACCCAGATATAATGAAAAACAAAAAACCAGACTATGAGAATAAACACTATCAACAAAATATTAAAACTCAAAAAATTAAGCAAAGATCTAAAAAGAATATCATTGAAATGCTTTATGAAGAAGGAATTGATGATTTAGAGTCTTATAATAAAGAAAATGATGATTCTGAAGATTAATTTGCTATTTTTTCATAAAAATTAATTAAAAAAAATCTTTAATTATATAATTTTTATGTAGTATTAAAATTTTTAATACTCAAAATTTATAGTTTAAGGAAGATTAGTTTTTATGCCTAGTAAAAAAACGACAACAAAAAAAACAACATCATCTAAACTACCAGCTTTAAAAGAATTAAAAGGAATTAATTTAAAGGGTCGTAGCTTAGACTCATTAATTGAACACTTTTCAGTTAAAGAAGTTGAATACTTAACTGAACTTTCAATTAAAGTTAAAAAAGACAAAAAAATTGGTAACGTTTTAAAACAAAAACAATTGTTAAATGGTAAAAACATTGTAACATTGTGAGAAAAAGACTCAACTCGTACAAGATGTTCTTTCGATGTAGCTGCCTATGATTTAGGTATGAATGTTTCTTATATTGGTCCTCAAGGTTCTAACTATGGAAAAAAAGAATCAATAGAAGATACTGCTATAGTTTTAGGTAATTTCTATGATGGAATTCAATTTAGAGGATTTAGACAAGACTATGTTGAAGCATTGGCTAAATATTCTGGTGTTCCAGTATGAAACGGTTTAACTGATATTGAACATCCAACTCAAATTATTGCTGACTTAATGACAATGGTTGAAGAAGTTGGTTCTTACAAAAACTTAAAAGGTAAAAAGTTTGTATTCGTAGGTGATTACAAAAATAACATGGGACATTCTGAAGCTGCTGCTTGTGCTTTCTCAGGAATGCATTGTGTACTATGTGGTCCATCAAGTTATAAAAACGAAATGGATAAAAATTTAATGAGTAAACTTAAAGAAATTTGTAAAGAAACTGGAGCAACAATTGAATTTTGTGATGACAAAATTCAAGCTGCAAAAGATGCTGACTTCATTTATACAGATGTATGAGTATCATTAGGAGAACCTTTTGAATTATTCGACAAGAGAATTGGAGAATTAAAAGAATTCCAAGTTGATATGAAAATGATCAAAGCTTCTAAACCTTCAGTTAAGTTCTTACATTGTTTACCTGCTTTTCATGACAATCACACTAAATTTGCAGTTGAAGTTGCAGAAAAATTTGGTCAAAAATATCCATTAGTTAAAAATGGTGAAATGGAAGTTACTAGTGAAGTATTCCAATCAGATTACAACATTGCTTTCAGAGAAGCTGAAAACAGAATGCACTCAATTAAAGCTATTATGTTAGCAACAATGGCTGAACCAAAAGTTTACGAACGTATTTTAAAATTAAAATAATCTTTTTAATCAATAATATTTTTAATTATTTTAAAAAAAGGAAAGGTCCAAAACCTTTTCTTTTTTTATTTACATATTAATAAATTATTAATAACTGAGTCTACTTTTAATTTAGTAATTTTATTAAGCATTAAATTACTATTTTTACTAGCTACATTAAGATATTCACTAGACTTACCTACATAAGTGTTATTTTCTTCTTTTTCAAAAATTACCTCAATTTCTTTATTGATAAATTGTTTTACATATTTTTTGTTCATTTCATTTGATAGAAAAATCATTTTTTGAACACGTTCACTCTTTTCCTTACTCTTTACTATATTTTTTATATTATTAGCAGCTGTCGCTTTTCTTTTAGAATATGGAAAGACATGCAGTGTACTAAAATTCATTTGTTTAATAAAGTTATATGATTTTATAAAATCATCTTCAGTTTCTGTAGGGAAGCCAACAATTACATCTGTACTGATACTAACATTAGCAGACTTTGATCTTATTTTTTCTATTATTTTTTTAAAATCATCACATGTGTATTTACGATTCATATTTTTTAAAGTTTTATCACATCCGGCTTGTAGACAAATATGTCAATGATTACAAAACCTTTCTGGATTATTGGTGATTAGTTCAATCATTTCATCAGTGATCTGAAAAGGTTCAAGTGATGAGATGCGAACTCTAAATGTTCCATCAATTTCTTTAATTGATTTTAACAATGAATAAAAATTATGATTATCTTGATCTAGATATCCGGCTGTATTGACACCAGTTAAAACAATTTCTTGAAAACCATTTTTATTAAATTGTTTAATATCATTAATAATTTTATTTAAAGGTGCTGAACGTTGTTTACCTCTTGTAAAAGGAATAGAACAATAGCTGCACATAAAATTGCACCCATCCTGGATTTTAATAAAAGCTCTAGTCCTTTTTTCATAGTTTGCTAAATTAATTTCTTCAAATTCTTTTTCTAATAATAAATTATCAATTTTAATTAACGTTTGATGTTTCTTTAATCATTGCTCAATTAACGAACATAAATTATTTTTAAATTTATTACCTATGATGATATCAACATTTAATTTATTTTTTATTTCTTGACTAGCCACTTGACTATAACATCCAGCGACTATTACTAAAGCATCTTTATTTTTTCTTTTAGCTCTTGCAATAATATTGCGAGATTTTGCATCAGCAACATTAGTTACTGAGCAAGTGTTAATAATATAAATATCAGCTTTAGTATTAAAATCAAGTTCAATTAAACCTAAAGATCGTAATTCATTAGCCATTGCTTCTGACTCATATAAATTTACTTTACATCCAAGTGTATGAATAGCAAAGGTTTTGAATTTATCTACGAGCACTATTAGAAGCTCCCAGATGTTGCTAAATCTTGATCATTATTTTTTAAATCTTCACTATCATTATTAGTTTTACTATTTGCTAATTCTTGTTCTTCTAGTTTTAATAATGTCCCTTCTTTTCTTGCTGTTTCAAAAGAAATACGCAAATTTAAATAACTAATAATACCAACAATAATTAAACCAAAAACACCACTAAAAACAGCTGCTGTAATGAAAATATATAAATGAGTATCTCAATTAGACTCTCCAACTATTCCGCCAATAATTCCAAACAAACATGTAATAACATAATTTGCTAAACTAACATATGCTGCATATTTGATTGCTGTTAAACCTTTTTGACTAATTTCATCTTGATTCGTTTTAATAACACGATGAACTTTCCATTGGTAGAAAAGTAACAAACAACAACTTAAAACCATTGCTAAAATCGGAGCAATAATTGAATATTTTAAATTTGTAATCACATCTAGCGGAGAAAATCTACCTCCTGCTCCATTTGGATCAGAGGGAGGTAATTCCCTTTTTCAATAAATAAATAAACCTATTTGTAAAATGATACTAATGAATATTAATACATTAGCAAGAATTAAAATATAATTTCAATATCTTTTCATATTTAACTATTTAGCTCCTTCATTGTTTGAGCAATGATTGAAAGAAGATATATCAATGCTGTTTCACTTCTTAAAATATTATTAGTTAGATTAATTATATATGTATTATTAGTTTTTATAACATTTAAATCATTTTTATTAAAACCACCTTCTGGACCAATTAAAATTCCTATTTTTTGTTTACCATCTAAAATCTTTTTGAGTTCTATTTTTTCTTCATTCTTTTCTAGATGAGCAACTAAATTAATATCATTATCATTTAACAATTTTTGAAGATCAGATTCATTGTCAATGATCTCTAATTTCATTAAAGTTGTTCGATGGGATTGTTTGCATGCATTTAATATAATGGTGTTATATCTATTCAAATTATGTTTAATATTATTTTGAGAAAAAAAACTTTTAAAAATATAAAAATGATCAGCACCAATTTCGGTTGCTTTTTGAATGGCTAACTCCATATACTTTGGTTTAATTGAACTTACAAAAGCATTAATTTGATATTTTTTATTTTCAAATGAAAGAGATTTAATAATCATAGCAGTTAATGGTTGAATATTGTTAATAATTGCTAAGTATTTTTCTTGGTTGAAATTGACATTAATTTGTGCATTAATTTTTAAACGTAAAACTTTTAAAATATGCTTTTCATCTTCTTTACTAAAAGTTACAATATTATTGATTAAAGATTTTGCAAAGAAACTATGCATCTTTTAAAACCTTTTCTAATATTGGATTAATAAATTTATATGAATCATCAATAGAATAATTTTTAGCAGTGATTAATGATTGATCAATAATAACATTTTTTGGAGTATCAAGCGCTTTGTTTTCAGCGACAGCAACTAATAAGACAGCTTTATCTGTATAACTAATTCTATCTCATGTTCAAGTAGACGAAATGTTTGGTCTTAATAATGCAACAATTTCATCTCACTCTTTAACTAAGTATTCTAATATTTTTAAAGAATCTGCTTCTCATTCATATAATTGCTCAAATGAAAAATTAATTAAGTCATTAGGACTTATATCCCTAATTAATGCGCTATAAACTAATTCAAATAACTTAACTCTTTTTTCTCATTGTTTCATATTATTAATTATTAATTAAGCACGCGATATATATTTACCTGTTTTTGTCTCAATAATAACTTTTTCACCAGTCTTAATAAATTGTGGTACTTGAATTTCTCATCCTGTAACTAATCAAGCTTTTTTTTGTGCATTGGTTACACTATTCCCTTGGACAGCATCCTCAGATTCTTTTACTTCTAGTACAACTTGATCAGGTAAAGAAACTCCTAAAATTTCCGATTCATATTTTAGAACATTTACTTCTGAGCCTTCAGTTAAAAAATTTTTTTCTCATTCTAATTTTGATTCAGGTATTTCTAATTGATCTCATGTTTCATTATCAACAAACACAAAATTATTACCTTCATTATATGAATAGCTCATTTTAACATTGTTTAAAATAGCTTGTTCTAACTTTTCGCCTGTTAAAACCTCAATAGTAATGGCACCAGTTCTTAAGTTTTTTACCTTACATTTAACAATTCCTTCTCGCATAGCTGTTTTGTTAAAAGAATTTTCAATAACTTGATATAAGTTACCTTTATAAAAGAAAGCATTTCCTTCTCTTAAATCTTTTGCATGAATTATTGATGCCATAATTATCTCCTTTGACAAAATGTTATTTCATTAGTATTTTTTTTTAATTCTGGTTGTTTATTAAATTTTTCAAAAAATTCTTGTCGATTTAATAAAGAATCAAAAACACAATATGTTTGAACATCATAATAAAATTTCTTATGATAAATTTGAAAATCAAAATATTCAATATTTGCTTTTTTTAATAAATTTTCATATTCATCAGGCTCACATCGAATATTGATTGCAAATAAAAAATCATTCATAAGTTTAAACAAGACGTTTGAATCATTCAACAACGTATGATTCATTGACATTTTCTGGTAATTCTTCTCGTTCTGGATATCTAGTAAATTTACCTTTAAAAGCTTTTTTATCAACATCAACAAATGCTGCAACTGTATTTTTTTCAATATCTAATTTACTAGTAATTTTATTTTTTAAACTTATTTCAGCTCCAACATCAATAATCATTGAAGGAATAGAAGCTTTTTTTCCATTTACTAATACATGACCATGTGTTACTAATTGACGAGCGGCTTTTCTAGTATTAGCAAACCCCATTCTAAACACCAAAGAATCTAGCCTTGATTCTAATGTTTGCAATAAATTAAGGGTTAAGATACCATGTCTTTTTTTAGCAATTAAAAATAATCTTCTAAATTGGCGATCATTTAAACCATACATAAACATTAATTTTTGTTTTTCTTGTAATTGTTCACCATAACCTGATAATTTAACTTTTTTATTACCATGTTGTCCTGGTGCATAAGTACGTTTTTTTCCTTTAGAAAATTCTTTATTATTTTCTAATAAAGAGAAACCTAGACGTCTAGATTTTTTATAAACACTACCTGTATATCTACTCATAAATATCTCCTGTGAAAGTTAATCACTCAAGATAAGATCTATCGTTTTAGAGGAATGAACTATTAAAATTTTCAGAAAATTACAGCTTTACTTACTCATTAAACATTGCTAGTTCATTTAATTTCTAAACTTAAATCTTGCTGTTTGAGTGCATTGTTATTATATTATATTTAAATATAATATATAAAAAATATGTTTTTTAAAGCACTTTTCTTTGCTAATAAATTCACAAAACGGACCGCTTGATGAATGCACAAATAACAAACTTTTGCCATTAAAATTCTAAATTTTTATTTTTTAATATATGTTGTTTGGATTATTTAATACTTTTTTAAAAGTATTTAATTCATATGGATTTTAAAAAAAATGGTGTTTAATGGACCATCTTTTTGGACATACCACTTCTGTTAATAATTATACAGTAGTTTAATTGCATCTTGTGGAGTCATATATCTATTTGCATATGGAATGTTTTCTTTCTCAAGTTCTGAGTAATAATGGTATCTTTCA
>CAJGBT010000033.1 GCA_904501665.1 uncultured Bacilli bacterium
TCCCATATCTCACTCAAACTCATATAGTTGTTTAAGTGGAGTGTCAAGCTGTATTTTTTTAATTATCAGTGCGACCTGTGATGGTCTATGTCATTGTCCCATATCTTCCCCTTTTCTGGGCAATTTATCTCAAACACTCTATATAAAAGAAAAAAGCAACTAGAGGGGAGTTGCTTTTTTGGTTTTCTATATATGGAGCAGGTGATGGGAATCGAACCCACGTATTAACCTTGGCAAGGTTACATTCTACCATTGAATTACACCTGCATTTCTATTTTTTATTATAACACATTTTTAATAAATGACAATATTTATTTAACTAAATACATATATAGATAAGTTATACATATCCCTAATATTATATAAGTCATAAAAAAATAAATTTTTTGCAAATATTTTTTATTTTTTAAAAAAAACTAAAAAAACGATTTTTATTTGCATTGTTTATTAATAAGTAGAGCAAAATAGTTTGCCAATAGGAGGATAATATTAGTTACTATATTTTACCTACATATCCAGAACTAAATATCAATAAACCAGCTAAAACATTTCAAGCATGATTAGGTGACTATCAAATAAATGATGAATATGATTATTTAAATTTTAAAGGTTATTTATATATATATTCTAATTCCTACTTACCTAGGAATTCATTTTCCTTAGATTTAAAAACATTTTTTGCTTCAATTAGTGATATTAAATTAACTTGAAATAAAAATATAATTGAAAAGAAAATGAATAATCAAAATGCATTTAAAATTGATCAATATGTTTTTAATTTTGATTTACCTATTTATAAAGCTTCTTTTTTTAATGAATATATTTATTACAAGAACATAGATTTATATTTACAACCAAAATTTAATCTCAATTTTATTAAGGACTATGAAATAGATGTTAATCAAAAAAATTTAGATGATTTTATCAGTAACATTAACAATAATGAGATGAACACTAGTTTTGAGTATCGAAATAGTTATGATATTAGTGATACTAATGGTGTTATTAATTTAGGTTTAAAAAATGATGAATCTACCAATTTATTAATTAGTAGTGATAACTTTTTTGGTTTAGAACAGCCTTTATTTAATTTAGTAAGCTTTCAAAAATTTAGTACATTACCTATTCTAATTAAAAATATTAATTTAGAAATTATTTATAAAATCCAAAATGAATTAGAATCAAAGAAAATTGATTTTAAAATTAATGACCAACTTTGATATGAGAATGAATTTGCTTTATCAATTAATGACAATAAGGAAATAATCAATCGTCAAGATTTTTATTACAACAATAAGGGGATTTATTTTTATATGCCTACAATTGGTCAAATAAATTTATCATTTGATTTAGAATATAATCAAAAAAATCGACACTTTGTTTTTAATAAACAATTTACATTTGAAAAAGATATTAAAAAACTTAGTTTATCACTTTTAAAAAAAGAAAAAGATATTAAAAATATTAATTTACCATTGGAGGTACAAAGTGACAAGATCTTCTAAAATTATTTCAATAACTAGTATTTTTGTTTCTGGATGTCTAATAGCAACAATTGCACTTGGTGCTTTTCTTGCAACCAAACATAAAGATGATAATCAATCTACTCAGATAAATAACTATGCAATTAATAATTATCAATTTTTTAATAATAATCAAAAACAATTAGGACAAAGATGGAACTTAACAAATAGTATTGATAATATTGATATTATCTTTAATCTTACTAATTTTACTGATACATTTGATTTAAACAATTTAAAATTTGATAGTAAATTAATTGCCAATAATTTGATTTCTTTGGTTAAACAAACATTAGTTAAAAACGAGCGTTTTAAAAAAATTGATGATTTTTATATTAAGATTAATTATAATGTAGATGATGTCAATTTATTTCTAGATATTAAATGAGCTAATATTAACGATATTTTAAATTCAAAACAAACAAATCTTTATTGGGATAATTTAAAAATTAGTTTAATTTAATTTTTATTATTATTATTTAGTAATCATAATATATTAGTTTTTCGATCTGAATCTTTATCATTAGTTAAACATTTTTGTAAAATATTTAGATTACTAATAATGAAGTTTTTTTGTTTAGCCCTAGTATATCCAGTATAAAAAACTCTTTTTGTTAAAAGGTGATAATGATTATTTGCAATTATTAAAATAACTATATCAACCTCACTTCCTTGGAATTTATGAATACTAACAGCATATGCTAATGTTGTATATTTATTAAAATCAGATATTGAATAACTAATTAGTTTGCCATTAAAATCGATATTAATTGCAATAATTTTATTATTTTCAATTTTTACACTTTTTATTAATCCTATTTCTCCATTGGAAATTTCATCAGTATTTTCTAATTGTATTATCTTGTCATTGAGATAAAATACTTTATCATTAATTTTAAAAATTGGTTTATTTTCTTGTTGTAAATAAGCTTGTGTTATTTGATTGATACTATTAATTCCATAATCACCATCATACATTGGAATAATAATTTGAAAATCAAGTATATTATCTTTTGATATAGATAATTGTTTAAGAATTTCTATTAATGTTTTTTTAATATTAATTTCATCAATATTAATCAGAATTGAGGAATTATTATCAAATATTGGTAATTGATTATTTTTAATTAAAAAAGCATTTTGTGCAATTATTGATTCATCATTTTGTCGATATATTTTTTTTAGATTAATTGTTGGAAAAATTTGTGATTTAATTAAATCATTTAAAACAAAACCTGGTCCTATTGGTGGTAATTGATCAACATCACCAATAATAATTAATTTTTTTAATTTCGGACATGCAATTAGTAGTGCATAAAATAAATGTGTATTAATCATTAAAAACTCATCAATAATCATTATTTCTATATCACTATATTTTTTTTCATTCACTTCAAAAAAGATTTGATTTCATTTTAAGAATGAATGGATAGTTTTGGCTTTTATTGAACAATTAAAAGTAATCTGAGTAGCTGCTTTTCCAGTTGGAGCTAATAAAGCAATTTTTACCTGGTTGATTTGTTTTAAAAAATTATTAATAATGATTTTGATTAATGATGTTTTACCAGTACCTGGCCCACCAGTAACAATTGAAAAAGATTGATCTAAAATTGAATTAATTGCATTTCTTTGTTCAAAATCAGCAAAATCATATTCAATATTATTTCTATTAAAATTAAATGTTTTATTAAGATTAACAAGAGTTTTCAATCGCTCACAAATATATTTTTCTTTTTTAAAAATTAACATTGATGAGATTTCATTTTGATTATGAACAATTATTTGTTGTTCTAAGTTTAATTTATTAATAATGAAATTAAAATCATCCTTTTGCATTTTTCTAATTTTATTAACATTATTAAAAATTTTTTCTATATTGTTTATAGTTGAACCTTGATATTCTAATTGGTAAATTTCACTCAATACTAAAAAGTAATTAGATTTTTCTAATGAATATTCCTTATCAAATAATTTAGCAATTTTATCAATTTCTAAAAACATTGTTAAAAAGGGTTCAAATTGTAATAAGTTATAAACATTATTAGTTAAATAATCTAATACCTTAAATTTACTAATAATCTTAATTTGTTCTAATAAAAAAAGAGAAATGTTATTACTTAAAAATATTTTATTAATTTCATTAATTTCATCATTAAGATTAATGGAATCAAAAATAATCTTGGCCTTTTTATCACCTATAATTTTAATAATCTCCATCTTGTGTTCTTTAAGTTGATTTATAGAGGTGATAGCTAATTCTTCAACTAATTTAGTAGCAGTTTTTGTACTTATTCCTTTAAAGATGCTAGATGATAAATATTTAATGAGACCATTTTTTTCATTTGGAATAATTACTGAAAAAGAATCAACAAAATAGCTTTCACGATATTTACTATTCTCATTTATTTTTAATTTTACTGCAATCTCATAATCTAAAGTCTTATCAATATTATCATTATTAACAATTACATTAATATAATTCTTTTTTCCAATTAATAATTTTTCTCGTTCTTCATTTTGTTGCGGAAGTAACTTAAAGGAAACAACATGAAAATTATCCTTACTATAAATTATTTTTTTAAAACTTCCTTTAATTTTAACTAACATATTATTTAATTGCCTATTTAATAAATTTTAATATAGATTTTGGGTCACTTATTTTAATAAATTCCTTATTATTTAAATACTTTAGTTTATGATCCTTTAAATTAAATTTAATGTAATTTGAAATTAATATTTGACTTGTTAATTTGAGATTTTTATTTTTAATTCCGTATTTACTATCACCAACTATATACATTTGATGAAAAGCTAAATGTGCTCTAATTTGATGTTTCTTGCCAGTTAAAATTTGAACTTCTAAAATGGCATAATCTTGAGATGTAAAAAGCATTTTGTATTTAGTAATAATTTGTGTTGAATATTGTTCAGGTTTAGATGAGATAATCATTTTATTTTTAATTTTGTCATCTTTTTTAATATATGCTATTAAAGTAGCTTGTTCCTTTTTTGGCTTGCCATAAATGACTGTTAAATATTTTTTTATAATGTTTTGATTAATATTATTATTTAGTATTCGAGCAATTGTTTTATTTTTAGCTGCAATGACTAACCCCATTGTATTTTGATCTAATCGATGAATTAAACATGGTTCACATTCTTTATCAAAACCATTTCATTCTTTTTTATTGAAACAATATTTTTTTAAAAAGTTATTTAAAGTATTGAATTTTTCATGCTCATTTTCTTGACAAGCAACACCTATTGGTTTATCAAAAATGATGATATTTTCATCTTCATAAAAAATTGGAACTCTTATTTTTGTTTTTAAAAAATTTTGGTTAGGTTTTTTAATGTTTAAAAAAAATGTTAGTTCATCATTAGTTTTAATTAAATAATTATCATAAACTTTTTGACCATTAACTTTCACATCGCCATTATTAATTGCTTTTTTAATGCTACTAATGGTAGCATTTGGTATTAATGTTTGAACATATGTAGATATTTTATAATTATTATAATTTTGATTAACTCTTATTTTAGTCATAGTACTATCTGTTAAATAAGGATTTAGATTTTTTTAGTTAAAATCGTTTTGATTAAGATTTCATGATGATTTTCTTTACAAATAAAAGTGATTTTCATATTTTTATCATTATATTCATATTGACTTTCACCCTCATTTAGGAATTGGGTTTTACGAGCTTTAGAAAAAATAGTTTTTAATTCACTCTCAAATAAAAGACAAAAATTATTATATTTAGTATGTAATCTTTCTAATGCCCTTTGCTTAGCATGATCTGAAAAAATAATTTTTTTATTATTGCATGACATGATTCCCATAATTTATTTACATACTCTATAAGTCATTAACATTTTGCAAATTAAACATTAATAATTATATTGAATAAATAAATTGAATTAGATTTTTTATTAATTATTTGATTATTATTTTTAATATGCTATATAATAGTCATTGTATTATAAATTATTTAAGGAGAAAAAATGTCTAAAATTGTTATTGCTCTAGGTGGGAATGCACTTGGAGATAATCCAGAAGAACAAAAGGAATTAGTTAAAATTCCAGCAGCGAAAGTTGTTTCTTTATTAAAAAGTAAACATCAAGTAATTATTGGTCATGGAAATGGTCCACAAGTTGGGATGATTGTTAACTCTTTTGCTAATGATGATGTAGCAAAGAAAAATGGTTTTTCATTACCATTTGCTGAAGCTAATGCAATGAGTCAAGGATATATTGGATTACATTTACAAAATGCAATCTGTTCTGAACTTAAAAAGAAAAAAATGAAAAACCAAGTTCAATATGTATTGACACAAACATTAGTTGATCAACAAGATCCTGCTTTTAAAAAACCTACTAAGCCAGTTGGTCCTTTTTATAAAACTGAACAAGAAGCTAAGAAAAGCAATCCAGGTTCAGTGATTGTAGAAGATGCTGGTCGAGGATTTAGAAAAGTAGTTCCAAGTCCAAAACCAATTGGTTTTGTTGGTCTTGATGCAATTAAAAAAATAGTTGATAATAAAATTGTTTTAATTGTTGGTGGTGGAGGAGGAGTTCCTACCGTTGAAACTAAAGATGGTTTTAAAACTGTTGATGGAGTAATTGATAAAGATTTTGCAATGGCACATTTAGCAGCTAAAATTAAAGCTGATCAATTAATTATTTTAACAGCTGTTGAAAGAGTAGCTATTAATTTTGGAAAACCAAACCAAAAATGATTGAAAGAAATGACAATCAAAGAGGCTCAAAAACATATTGCTGATAAACAATTTGCACCTGGTTCAATGTTGCCAAAAGTAGAAGCTGCAATAGCCTTTGTTAAAAATAACCCAAAAGGGAAAGCAATTATTGCTGACCTTAAAAAAGTTGAACAAGCATTACAAGGTAAATCTGGTACAGTAATTAAGGCTAAATAATTAATAGTAATCAATTAATATTTTATTTTTAAAAAGTGAGGGTACATTACCTTCACTTTTTATTTAATAATTAAATGATTTATGTTTAGTGTATTATATAAAAGATGATGATAACAACTAAAGGATATTTAATTTCTAAACAAGATTATGATTTATTTGATGAGATAATAGTTTTTTTAAATGAATATGGTTTGAAATTCACTTGTTTTTCTTCTGGTTCTAGAAAAATTAAATCTAAAAATGGAAGATCTTTATTTTTTGGTAACTTTTTAGAGTTTTCTATTTTTTATAGTGAAAATAAAATCTCACGTTTAAAAAAGGTAACAACACTAAGTACTTTAGATGATGACAATAGAAATAAAATATCATTATGGTTAATTAATCAAATATACACACAGTTAAAAATAGAACACATTAAATTTTTTCATTTTTATCAGGAAATACTATACCTTAATTTAAATAATCATAATGATTATTTAATTATGTTATTAATTTGTATTAAATTGATTAAATGATTTCATTTATTAGACTTTAACCATATTGATTATCAACAAAATCCTAATTATTTAAATTTAGATGATTTTACTTTAGTAAATCAAATAAATTCTAAGCATATAAAGTGAAAATTAAATCTTAAATATACAAATATATTTCTTAGTATTTATAAATTAGAACAGATTGATCACATTGATGTTAGTGATATTAAAGTAAAAGTTATTATCCTAATAATTAAAAGGTTGTTGCTTCTAATTAATAATGAATTAAAGCTAAAAATTAATTTAAATCTAATTTAATCTTAAAATAGTGTATTTAACTTAAACATTTTATTTTAATATGCAAATAAATCATTTTTACCAATGTAATTGATAAGTTACTACTTTTTGAAAAATCATCATCTTTAAAGTCGATATTAATGTTAGGAGATAGAACAATTAAGATGGATAAATATTTATTAGTCCATAAAAGCATGCCTTGCCTTTACTTTAATAGAAAAGTAACCAATAGCAACATCATCTCTACTTATTAATCTAAGTAATGAATAAGTGCATGCTTTTATTTAATATAAAAAATGTCTTAAATTTATATTATTACAATTTTTATTATAAATACTTAAAATTAAAATCATTTAAGAAGATTATTTATTTTGGAAAATCAACTATAAATGTATTATCAAGTATGATATCTTTATTACTAATAGTCACTATAATTGGTACATAAACTGAAAGTTCAACTAAATTTTCATTACCTTCTTTTTTTGCTAATTTAATATTATCTAACTTGTTATAATCTAATCTGATTCCATCAACTAAAAAAATATTATCGGAAATTCCACTATTTTCATCTATTTTTTTATAAATGTTAAATAATCCTGAACTATAATCAAATAAAGTTTGATTTTTTTCTTGAATTTGAGTATCATAAAAACCATAATTATCACCAGATAAATCTAAACCAAATAAAGTAAAGGAAAAATCAGTATTTAAAATTTTGGCATTATCTGTATTTTTAACATTATTATTAAGTTCAAAAATACTTCCTCCATTAAACTTATTTTTCAAAGGAAAAAGTTTCGCTTCAATTCCTTTTTTATCAAATTCTCTATTTTGGAAGGCACTGCCTATCTCTATTTTTAAATTTCTATACAAAGAGTTATATAAACTACTATCTTTTATAACTGTAATTCTTTGTTTTTTTTCTAAACTATCAATAAAAGGTTGTATTGATTTACATTGTACTTCAAATTTACGAGTAGTGCTTGTATCATCTTTATCTTGTTGATCAACTAAATATGTATTAAAACTTAATGTCCCGTCTCAATCATTAGCTTGTAATTCATTTTCACTATTTTGTGCAATTTCTAAATCAATTTTCTTATCAAGGAAATATTTTTGTTTATATTTATTAATTACTGAATCAACATCTAAATAATCCAACAAATGACTAATCTTAGAATGTTCATCATTTTTAACGCTATACAAGAACAAACCCTTAAAATATGAAGGATAATATTCTTTGATTTTATCTTCTTTTATAGTAATATGATTTATCATTATTTGCATTAAATCTTTTAATGTTGGTAATGGAGTAGTCGGTTTAGAACTTGTAGCTTGCTTGATATCATTATCATTACCATTTGCAATTTCTCATAAAGAATTTGTCTGATTATATACCTTTTTAGCATTTGATAATGTAAAATTAATGTTTTCAATTTTTGTTTTGTTACTATCAATTTTTCAAGTAACTTCAGTAATATCATTTTTAACATCATTAAAATACAATGTTTTATTATTATTAAAAGTAAAATAGGCATCACTAATTAGATCTAATATTTTATCCTTTTCACTTGTCAACAGTAAATCACTACCATATATAGGTTGATCATTATCAAACCAAATATCTTTATTTAAATTAATATTAGAAACTTTAAAATCATTTGAATATTTTTCATTTGATGAAAATCCAATAATTTTAATATCTCCATCATAATACTTACCATTATATGTACCAGTAAGTTTTAATTTTAATGTTTTAGTTAATTCACTACTTCCATCAACAATTACTAAACTTAAGTCTTTGTATTCTTGTTGCTTATGTAATGATTTATTAAGGTCATCATTAGTTAAGGAAGATAATATAGTCTCAGGTTTTAAATTTAAAGTATCAACTATTACTTTATAACTATCTGTTGTTAATTTATTATTTGTTAGACCACCTAAACTATCTAAATCTTTACTAGGTTTGTTATCACTTTGATTACCATCATTTGGTGGAGTAGATTCATCACTAGGCGGATTAGGTAATGGTTGATTGGTAGGTGGATTTGATGGTTGTCCACCATTAGGGTTTGATTGTTGTTGTGATGTTGATGTACTTGCTGAACAACTAACAATACTAATAATTGGAACTGCTCCTACTACTAACGATAATAAATATGGTAATATTTTTTTAATCTTCATTTTTAGCCTCCGATATTAATTTATTTAATGATACAAAAAAATAAATAAAAAGCAAATCATTTACTAATATTGCTAACTTAGTAGCATTGTTTTTATACCCATCTTTTTGGACACCCCTATATAATGTATCTGTGGGGTAGACGAAAAAATCCCCCAAAAGGACCTTAGGGGATTTTAGTCCACTTCAAAAACACTACTTTTGAGAGGACGTTATGTATTTTAAACA
>CAJGBT010000034.1 GCA_904501665.1 uncultured Bacilli bacterium
AATACAAAAATAAAATTTTGATCATTTAATAACTAAAAAATAAAAATACTCTTAGCCAACAAACCAAGAGTACTTTAATGCATCAACAATTTTAATATGATATATTAATATTAGCGTTGCACTTTATATTTCATTTTAGATTTAAGCCCCTATTTTTATTAGGGGCTTAAATGTAGAGACTATCATTTTTTTATTTTTTTTCTTTTAATATTATTTACCATTTGATAATGCGTAAACAAAAGCACCTATTACAGGTGGCAAAAAGAAAAAAGGAATGAATCAAAATCAACCATCAAGGTTAAACATTTTTGTTAGTAAATATGGTATTACACCAAATCCAAATCCAAAAATTAATGAACATAATAATCCAACTAAGTGAATTTTTCCATCTTTAGCCATTTTAGTTCTCCTTTAAATTACTAGGTAAAATTATAATCAATAATCATAGTTTTGTAAATGAAAATATTTTTTTGATACATAGAAATATATATTTATATATTTAATTATTAATATTATTTTTTAATTATTTTTTTGATTGCTTTTTTTGGTAGGAAATATACTTTCTCACTATAGCAATAGTTGTGCATATTACTAATTAATTTTCAATATTTTAAAACATTTTCATTTTTTTTAGTTTTATTGTTATAAATTTGAATTGGTTGTTTATGATCATAAATAGATTTTTCAACTAAAAATTTATCATAAAAATATTTTTTATATTTTGTTAAATCTAACACTTTTGGTATTTTATTTTTATTATTTGTGCATTCAAAGAAATGATTATTTTCATATGCTGTAATTAATGCTTGTAGGATACTATCATTTTCATATTTTAATGATTTAATCAATATATTAAAATTATTATCATCAAAATCTTGAAATGTTTGCAAATCATATTCTTTATTTTCTAAAAAGGGCCTTAGAAGATAAAGCAAGTTGTTTTTATCCTTAAATTCAAACTTTTGTGCATATAAATCTTTAATACGCATAAAAATTTTTATCATAATTCTTTCATAACAAATTATTTTCTTATTTAAATATATTTGTAAAAACATTTGAAAACGAGCAATTAAAATTGATTCTAAAAGATTAGTAGCTTTTTCTAGGAAAACAAATTTATCTTCATTAATCATAGACCATTTAATCACCAAGCCAACATCAATAGTTCCATTATTAGTACCTATGAAATGACTATCTCTAACTAAATAATCTAATCTATCAGCATCTGTTTGGCTAGAAATAATTTGATAATAAAAACTAGGAATATCTTTACTTTTGTTTAAAATTTTAATTATCAATTCAATGTTAATTTTATTTTTAGTTAATATTTTATTTATTTCACTATTAGTATCTAAAATAATTTTTTTTGTCATTTTTTCATGGTTATGGTTTGTATACATTTCAAAAGAATGACTTCTTGGTCCATGTCCTATATCATGTAATAATGCTGAAGCTAAAATAGCATCAATATCTGATTGTGAAATTTTTGGTTGTAAGTGATTTAAAAATTGTTTACATATATAAAATACCCCTATTGAATGAGTGAAACGTTCATTATTAGCAGAATGAAAAACTTTTGAACATTCTCCTAATTGTTTTATGGACTTTAAACGCATGAATTCTTTAGTTTGTGTTAATTCATATAATCAATATTCTTTTTCTTCAAAAACAATTTCACCATAAATTGGATCAGTTATATATTTGTATCTCATTTCTAATTTATTCCTTGTAATACATCGTTAATATTTTGTTTGATTCTTTTTTTACCAAATAAACTCAAAGTAGTAGCTAAATCAGGTCCATGTTGTTTTTTTGTGGATAATAGTCTTATTGGCATAAATAAGTTTTTACCATTTAATTTTGTTTGTTCTTTAACAGTATTAATAATTTTTTTGATATTTTCTTCTTCTTCAAAATTGGCATCATCAATCAAAGATAAAAGGATTGGAGCTATTATTTTAATATTTGTTTTCTGATCATTTATTTCTTTTTTTGCTGTTTCATCTATTTTGTCATTTTCAAAAAGATCAATAATCAAATCATCAATTTGCTTTGCATAAGCAATTTGATTTTTTAATAACAATAAAACCTTGTCAGGATTTTGCATAAAAATTTCATTCTTACTTTTAACAAATGGTTTCACAAATTCTAAATATTTTTTATCTTCCATTAACTTAAAATGTTGATTTGAAATTCAATTCAATTTTAATATATCAAATTTAGCTGGTGATTTTGATAAAAATTCTAATTGAAAAGCATTTATCATTTCAGATAAAGACATTACTTCTTTATTATTATTTGGTGTTCAACCTAACAAACATAAAAAATTTACAATTGCTATTGGTAAATAACCTAATAAACGATAGTCTTCAATAAATTGTTTTAGATTTGAATCTCTTTTGGATAATTTTTTTCCTTCATCATTAATAATTATTGATAGATGTCCATAGGAAATTTCCTTTTTATCAAAACCAAGTGCTTTTTTAATTGCAATTTGATATGGAGTATTAGAAATATGTTCTTCTCCTCTTAAAACATGAGTAATGTCCATATCATAATCATCAACAACCACTGCAAAATTATACATAGCAATTTTATTAGATTTTAAAATCACAGGATCTGTTAAAGCACTTCCTGGAATTGAAATTTTTCCTCTTACTAAATCATTTCATTCGTAGCTATCATTTTCATTAATTTTTAGACGAATAACATATTCTTGCTTATTTGTTATTTTGGTTCTTATTTCATTTTCAGATAGCATTAAACATTTTCTATTATATTTAGGTGTTTCATGATTAGCTTCTGCTTGCTTTCTTTGCTCATCTAATTCTTCTTTGCTACAGAAACAACGATAAGCTTTATTTTCTGCCAATAAAGATTCTGCTAATAATTGATATCTATCTAGTTTTTGAGTTTGTTGATATGGTTTATATTTTCCTTCTTTTTGAGGGGATTCATCTGGACGAATATTAAGTCAATTTAAATTAAATAATTGTGATTCAACACCATTTTCAACATTTCTTTCTGTATCAGTATCTTCAATTCTAACTATGAAGTCTCCATTCATTTTCTTAGCAAAAAGAAAATTAAATAATGCTGTTCGAGCTCCGCCAATATGAAAATAACCAGTAGGACTTGGAGCATATCTTGTTCTAATTTTCATTTTTATTCATTCTCCTTATTATTAAAATCAATTAAATAGGAACCACTACCTGTTAATATAATATGTTCTTTATGTTCTAATTTATTATAAAACTTTAATAATTGATTATTGATTTTAAAAGCAATAGGTTGTAAATCATTATATATTTTTAGCTTTGATAAATTGGATAAATTTTTAATAATTTTTTTATAATTATTTTTGGTTTTTTTCGGATTTTTTCTAAAAGCATTATATATATTTTTTGTATCACATCTATATTGATTATGAATAATTTTAAATTTTGGTTTATCTTTTTTTATCTCTTTAATTTTATTTCCAAAACTACTAACAAGTGCTAATTTAAAATTAGAAATAAAAAAACAAATATCACTGCCCAATTCAATTGCTATTTTTTTAAACATTTTTTTACTTAATTTTAGTTGGTATTTATTTATTAAAAATTTAATAATTGCCCCACTATCACTACTTGATCCTCCCAAGCCAGCTTGCATAGGAATAGATTTGACTATTTTAATATCAAAACAATCTAAAATATTAAAATATGATTTCATAAATTGAATTGTTTTGCTAACTACATCATTTTTAATTAGTAAGTGTTGATTTTTAGAATCAAAATAGTTAATAACATCAACTTTAGATTTTTTTATATAGATATCATCATAATAATCATCAACCAAACAAAAAATTGATTTGATTTTATGTTTATTAAAATGTTTATTATCTTTTAAAATATTTAATCCTATATTAACCTTAGCATATGTTCTTATCTTTTCCATTATTTATCACTTTCTATATAACAATATAATTGATAAAATTGTTCAAGACTTAATTGTTCAGCCCTTACATTATCATTAAGATTTAATTTAAGCAAAGCTTCTTTAATAATTTTTTTATCATATATATTGATTAAATTATTAAATAGTTTTTTCCTTTTATTAGCAAAACAGGTTTTTAAAAATAAACCAATATCATTAAAATTTAAATTAAATTTTTGTTTTTTTTCAATATGAATAAATCAGGAATCTACTTTTGGTGTTGGAACAAAGTTATTTGGTACAACATTAAATAAATGTTTAACATTAGAAAACATTTGCACTAAAACACTAAAAGCATTATAGTTTTTAGTGTTTATTTTTGCTAGTAACCTTTGAGCCATTTCTTTTTGGACTAAGATAAAGATATCATCAACTAAATTAGAAGCTAATAATTTTAAAATGATCTTACTTGATATGGAATAAGGTAGGTTAGAAATTACTTTAATTTTTTTTATATTATTTAAATTTTGTTCTAAATTAAATTTTAAAAAATCAGCATTATAAATTATTGCTTGATTAAAATTACTTAATAATTGATTAAATAATCTTTTATCTAATTCAATTAAAATTAAATTTTTAGTTTTTTGATATATTAATTTAGTAATAGCACCTAACCCAGGTCCTATTTCTAAAACATAATCACTTGCTTTAATAGCACAACTATTTACTATCTTTTCACTAATATTGTTATTGATTAAGAAATTTTGTCCAAGTTTTTTTGATGGAAAAAAATTATTTTGATTTAAGAAGTCTAGGACTTCTTTTTTATTAGTCATTACTTGACTCCTAATTCATTCAATTTTGCATCAATTCCATGCTTACCTTGACGTCTTTTCATAATAATCACATGAACAATATATGATTGTAATAAAGATAATAATGATGAGAAGAATCAATATAAACCAACACCAGCAGCAGAAATAGCAACTATTATACACATAAAGACATTCATAATAGTACCAACACTCTTAGTTTTATCTAGTGCCTTATTATTAGAAACCCCAATTGTTTGTGATTTACGACTTCTTTTCTTCGATAATTTTTGTGGTATTTTTTGAGAAAAAAACTGTGTTGGAATAACAATTAATAAGAAGAAAATATATGGCCATCCCGTGTTAACAAAATCTGAAAAAATAGCACTAATTGGTGATGTACCTAAATCTCAAATATTAAATAGAATTGTAGCTTTTAAAGGACGAACAATACTAATAACCCGATAAACAATCAGTAGAATAGGTAGTGTTACAAAAATCTGTTCAAAAGAAGCAAAAGGTTTAATTTTTAATTTTTTATAAAGCTGATTAATCTCCATTTGCTTTTTTTGTCTTGATTGCATATCTTTTGCATCCTTATATTTAGCATTAATTTCTGCAACTTTTCCCTGAACTTCTTGCATCCGCTCTGTTTGGAATGTTGAGTTAATGGATATAAAAAATGTAATTAAACGAATAATGAATAAAATGATAATAATCCCAAATAAACCACCTAATCCAACAGGTCATGATCTAGTAGCTCACATAAAATGCAAAAGTAATTGTGCAAATGGCCAAACAAAAAAAGCATAAAATGGACCATAGTCCATAGTAAATTGATTAAACGGGAAAAACGCCTGTCCTGGAGTAGGGTTTAAATCAAAATATGGGTTTCCGGTTGTACCTGGACTAAAACCTAACTCAAGACCAGACCCCATTATATTACTAGTGGATACTTCATATTGAAACATTGTTTGGAAACAACCATATAATCCAATCCCGAATAAGAATAAATACAAAAGCAATTTAGTTCATTTTAAAATTTGCTTAAAGATCTTCTTAGCTAGTTGCTTATTTTTGTCTTCTGGTTTATAAGAAGTGGCAAAAGAAGGTAAAATAACTTTTGAAAAATTATTTTTATCAAATTTCATTTATCCTCCTTAAACACTTTTCTATTTCACAAGACAAATTTTTATAAGTAATATTTTTTATATTGTCTTTGGTAATTATTACAAGATCAATAGGTAGTTTCATATTGAATTTTGTCATAATTATAAAACGAATTCTTCTCTTAATTTTGTTTCTTACAACAGCTAATTTTGAAACCTTTTTAGATACAGTAATACCAACTCGAGAATAATTAAAAGAATTTTTTAAATAAAAAAATGAAGCATTTTCACTTTTTATACATTTACCTTTTTTAACTAATCTAATGAAATCTTCATTTTTTAGAATTCGATTTTTTTTCTGCAAAATTATCTAACCTCATCAGAAACAGTTAGTTGATGACGTCCTTTTAATCTTCGACGTGCTAAAAGTTTTCTACCACCACTAGTCTTCATTTTGCTTCTAAAACCATGAGTTTTTAATCTTTTTCTTTTATTTGGTTGAAATGTTCTTTTCATGCTTTACACTCACTTTATATAATTTTGCAATGCATGATATATTTTATAATAATTATTTGTAATATTTAATGTAAATTAAAAATCTGCTTAAATAAGCATCTTTCTATATTTACCACTTTTTATAATAAATTAATGATATCAAATGACCTTATATACCTTATTATATAAGCCTATTCTCATTTTAGGTATATTAAAATCCTTAATTATAAGGAATTTAATCTTTGTGAAGATGAATAAAGTAAAAACATAATTTAATGCATTTTCTATATAAATATGTAGGCTTTGACACCTTTAACATTTATGTTTAAAAATCTTTATGATATCACTTAGAAATAATAAAGGTAAAGTTAGTGCTTAATCAATGCTTTTAATTAACCTTATAATAAACTTAAGAGAGAAGGTTGCTACTCATAAATCTATGTTTTTAAAATATTAAAATAAAGAAGTAATATAAATTTTTATTAATCTTTGATTAATAAAAATGTTTTAAATTCTCTTTATATTTTGCTTTTAGTTCGTTTACTAATAATCATTCTTAATGGTTAATTAAGTAATTAAGTACTTGACATATATATATATATATATATATATAATGAAAAGTGAGGTTTAATCTATGGCCTTATTATAAAAAAACATAGATTATTAAAAATTTAGAAAGGAAAAAACATGAAGTTAAAAAAATTCTTGCCTTTTCTATTAGGAGGGGTATTGACTGTAGCAGCAGTAGCGCCTATTGTTGGTGTAGCTGTTAGTTGTTCTTCAACACCTGCTAGTGATTCTTTTAAAGCAAATAGTGGTGTAGTTGGTGATAGTGGTATAAGTACTACTGGATTTAAAGATGTTGTATCTAAACTAAATCTGTCTAATGCAACTACATTATCAACATTAACTGATGATTCGCTTAATGATTCATTAAAAGAAACTGATTATAAAGACTTGAAATTAGCTATTCAAGATGGATCAAGCGAAGTTACTGGTACCTTAAAATTAAAAGTAACTGGTACATATAATGGCAAAACTTATAATGATGACATCACTATTAGCAATTTTGTTAATTTTGCATCTCCTTTTACTGTTAGTGATGTTAAGATTAACAAAAATATGTGATTTACTAATGGAGGACCATATTCTGGTGGATCTCAAGAAGTAAAATTTAGCAAAGAAGTTAGTATTGGTAGAGATGATGTTAGTTCATCTCTTATTGAAGATGCAACTTTTACTTTTGGTGGTAGTTCAAAATTAAAATGAGCAGATGTTCGAAAAAACTTTACATTTAATAGTATTGAATGAACTAAAAGTTCAGATAATAAAAAAATTCAAAACATTACTTTTGCAATAAAGAATGATAAAACAAAAGAATATAGTAATGGTCAATGAACAACAAAAGATGGTGCTGATCAAGAACAAACAGGAAAATTGAGTAGTGAAATTACTCTTCCTAGTTTTGATGACTTATTGCAAAATGCACTTGATAACATAACATTTAAAGAAGATGTTGTTAAGGGGTATTATCCTTCATATTTTAAAGGGTTATTTTCATATAAAAAAGGTCAACAATCTGACCAATTAAATGAAGCAGTTAAAAAAATTATTGATGAAGGAAAGGTTAGTTTTCTAAAATCTTATGATGAATTTAAAGATTCTAAATTAGAATTTTCTACAAATGAAGATGACTATAAAGCAGATGATTTTAATGGAACATTTAGTTTCAAAGCAAGTTTATCAGCAAATGGAGTAAATAAATCAAAGGAATTTTCTTCTGATAAATTTAAAAAAATTGCAAATAATGAATTTAAAGACTTTAAAAAAGAAATTGAAATTAATAACAAACAAAATAGTAGTGAAAAAAAATCTAACTTTTTTTATAAAAAATTTATAAACGAGGGTGGACAATATCCTGCATATGCGATTAATGAAGAAATTACTAAAGCTTTTGAAGGAAAAGAAATAAATCAATCTAAACTTGACGAAGCTGTTATAAAAAATGTTGGTGATTGATGACCAAAATCTAATATTTATGACAAGAATTCAATTTCTGAAATCTCTTCAGATAAACTGAATCAAGTTAATGAAAATTTTGTTAATTTTAGTTTATTAAATAGTGGAAAAATAGAATTTGGTAAGTTTGGATCTAATGTAAAAGATGGTGTAAAATTTGATTATGATTCAGCTTTATTAAATATTGGAAATAATGAGAATAGTATTATTCAAGTAGATTTTATTCGTATTTCTGCTGTAAATATGAAAAATGCAAAATTAGAAAAAGATGGTGATGATAAAGTAAAATTATCATTTGAAGTACCTATTACTATAACACTTGTTAATGGAAAAAAGATCACTCAAACTACAACATTTAAAACAACTTTTGTAAAACCAACAGTACAACAATCTAATTAATAAAAATAAATAATTAATTACAATACATTACAAAACCTTAAACATGAAGTTTAAGGTCCCAAATTGAATTATTAAGTGCAACGCCTTTGATAAAATAAAGGTGGAGCACTTTTTAATTTTGTAAATATATAAAAAAGTGCCCCCTTTAGTACGGAAAGGGAGCAATTATGTTATACACTCAAATAACTCATGATGA
>CAJGBT010000035.1 GCA_904501665.1 uncultured Bacilli bacterium
ATTATAATTTTTTTTCATTCTAACTTTGATTGTTAGTTGTCTTAAAGAGTTGTTAAAAGTACGGTTATTATAATCTAATTCAAGGTCATTTGCAGTAAATTCATTTTTTGGTTTATTAATAACTAAATGTTCAAAAATAAAATTTCTTAAATCAGCTTCAGAAATTGTTTGTGCTATTCCATCATTATTGTATGCAGTTGCAGTTTCAGAAATATAAGTAGCCTTAACTTGTTGAAAGCCTGTGATGGTAACTTGTTTAACAAGTGAGTCTTGGTCATGAAAATTACCATTTTTATCAATTCATTGCGATAATTTTAAATTTAAAACTATCTTTCCAGCAGAATTATTAGCAACTGAATTTTCAATTTTTATGATTTTGTTAGCATCAAAACCTTGCCATTTACCTGTAATAGCTTTATTAGATAAAAATGTTATTAAATCACTTGTGTTGTTTAAGTAATCTGAAGCTTTTGTATTTTCTTGACCATTAATTGGAATGTCAGTAATAATATCAGTAGCAACAGTTCTATTAAAATTAGAGAAAACAACATCTTGAGTTAGTGCATTATTTAAATTATTAGATGCATCAATAAATCTACCATCTTGATCAAAATATTTTTTTAATTTAACTGTAAATGATAGAGTTCCATCAATATTATTATCATTAATAGATTCATCAACAATGACAATATCATCATCACTAAGTTGATTAATATAATCACTATCACCAATTATTAAATCGTTTTTAATAATACTTAGAGCACTTGTTTTAAAAGTGCTTTTTTTTCAATATTGAAATGGTAAATCACTTTGACTATCAAAAGCATATTCTTTTTTAATAGAAGTGGTTGTTGTTACCTTTTTAAAATTTGAAATAACAACATCATTGAATTTATCAGGGACTTCTGCTATATTTCCATTAACATCATAATAGTTTTTTGATATGCTTAAACCAGATACCCTAATTGTTCCATTGAAATTATTGTATTCTATATTTTTAAGATTTATATCATTAATTGTTAAAGTGTCAGGCTTACTTGAGATCGCACCTAAAATAATTTGTTTAATGTCTGCTTCATTAGTAATTTCATATGGATATTGATTACTATATGGAGCATCAACGTTGATTTCGGTTGGAATAATTGTCCTACTTGTTTTCTTAAAATTAAAAAGCACTACTTCTCCATGTAGTGGATCATTAGTAGGAGTGCCATTATTTGATCAATTAGTAATTGTAATTTTTGCAGTAATTTCACCTGTTAAGTTGTTGCCACTTAAATTATCAAATATTAAAAAATTTTGTCATGGTTTAGCTTGTTCGTATCAATTAATAATTGCCTCTTCTTTTATAAATTGTTTAATTACCTCAACAGCTGCAGGATTATTTAATAACTCATTAGGAGATTTTTTAACAAATTCAGTTAATATCCCCTTTTTATCATCTTTTATAGCATCCACTCTATTTCTTATAGTAGTTGTATTTCATTTTTTAAATCCTTTTAATGTAAAATTATCAAGGATTTTTCAATCATTATTAGAATCTCAAACTATTTTTCCTTCTCTTTGGTTTGTTTTTTTATAATATGATTTCAATTTTAAATTAGTAATTTCAACAGTCCCATTGTTATTATTGATAAAACTTCCAAAATCAATATCATCGATAGCAAATGATGGATTATCTTTAACATTAGAAGGATTATTAGGTTCAATAGTTATTGGTAAATTAGCAAAAATTGAATTAGCATTATTAAAAATGATTTCTTTTATTTTATCTATATCAATTGTTTCTAATGAAGCGTAATTACTATCAACTATAAATTCTTCATTACTTAATTTAGTCTCATCATTTGGTAGGATTTTGAATCCAGCAATATTCATTGCTCCAATATCTTGCTTATTCTCTTTTTCTATTAAATTACCTTCTGGTGAAAAATATTTACTCACAAGAACTCTAAATTTAATTTCACCTTTAGTGTTATCAATCTCACTCACTTGTAAATCAATATCGGTTGATTGTAAATCAGGCGCATTATTTATTAATGGTATCCCTTGTTTTAGACTTTTAACAATTGCATTAATAATCGTATTTTTAATGGTATCATCAGTTAAAATACCATTACCAGAATTAACAAAACACACATAGTTATTAGCAATATACTTATTGAAATCAAGTTTAATTCCTGATTCCCTTGCTATAGTTCCTGCAAAAGCATTAAAACCATTAACTTCAAATGTTCCCAAATCTAAATAATGTAGATCACTATTTTCAGATCTATAATCTTTTAAAATGGATTTTTCATTAAAAAAATATTTTAATTTAATAGGAAAAGTAATTTTTCTTCCTGGGATGTCTCTATTAATGTCACCTATGACAATATCAGATTTAGAAAACTTAGGTGGTTTTCCTTCTAATAAATTATTAATTAAATCTTGTGCATTTGTTTTATCAAAATTAACTATTGATGTGTCATTTTGAATAGTATAAGAATTAACTGGTAGAGATGTTGGTTTAGCTTTATTAAATCCACGAATAATAATTGGCTCAGTTAAAAGGTCTGGCGATTCTCCATTTTGCAATCCTTTTTCATTATAATAAGGTTGTACATTAACATCAACTCCCGATAATAATGTTATAGTACCTTCAAAGTTATCAACTAGAATAAAGTTATCAACTAGAATGTTATTAGAAATATTATTTACTGTTACTGTACTATTGCTAGCTAAACCTACTAAACCATCATGTTCGATTATACTTTTTAATATGTTTGTATTAACATCTGAAGGATAAATACTATTTGCTAATGTATTTTTTCCATTAATATTAATTGGAGTATTAGCAAAGAAGTCATGCTTTAAAGATGTTATAATACCATTTTTAAAACCATTAATAGTAATTTGGCCAACTTCAAATAGTTTATCGTAGTTATTGGCAGCATTATAATCAATTCCACCGATTTTTGCTTGCTTAAGTCCTAATTTAAATTGCACTATTCCATTAACATAATTAGCATTTATTTCATTAATAATAACTAAATTACTAACATCATTTTTTACATTATCTGGTAAATCTTGCAGAGCAGGTAAAATGGTTTTTGCCATTTCATTTCAATATTTTTTGTTGTTATTAATATAATCTTCTTTAAAATCAGTTGCATAAATTTCATTATTTGGGTATGTGAAAAGATTTTGTGTTAATTTAGTTGTTTGATTATGAGAAGGATCTCCAATAAATTCAACTCCATATTTCTTACCATTAGGATCATAAGAAATAATTCCATCACTATTAACATAGTATTTTAAATAAAGGTTTAGTGTTACAGATGAATTATTAATTGCTAAACTATCAAAAGATCATGAATTAATTGGTGCTAGTTCATCACTATTTGCATTACTATTATATTTATAACTATCAATAAAATCAGATGGATAGCCATAAATTAACTCATTTCGTTTAAATGGAATATCCTTAAGTTCTTGTGTTATAACTAAACCATCTAATTTATTAACTGGTAATTGTTCTTTAATTGAATCATTAAAATCAGAAGAGCTATCTTCATATTTAATATCTAAATTTTTTTTATAATAACCTGTTAATAAAAAATTTCAAAATTCAGTCGAATGATTTTGGATTAAATATTTAATTTGTTCAACATTTATTTTAGTAGCATCTTGAGCATCCAATGCTAAATTAATTTTAGGATTTAAAATAGTAGCTTTCTTTTCAGGTTCTTTAAATTTTAATTTAAATTCATAAGGTTTATATGAAGTTTGTATTTGACCATTTTCAGAATATCCTTGCAAATCAAATGACAAATTTAAGTAATTGTATCCTGTTGTAGCAAGTTCAGTTGGAATTTCAATTTTAGCATTGGTAATTTGTGATCTTAATTCATTTGAAATATCATCTCCATTATATGGATTGATTGGTTGAGATGTTTTTAAATCATAAACATTTTCCATACAATTATCTATAACATTTGCAATAATCTTGTATTTATTGTCTATAATAGCACTAGTTATTGTTTGACTTGGAGTTAGATAATTATCAATGGCAAAAGTGATGTATCTATCACTTATATCAAAATTAACATTTTTAACATGAGTGTCACTAGTTAAACTTGTTCTAGGTTTAAATCCTTTAATTTGAAAAGAAATAGGATCTAATGTTTTGAAACGATATTCATTAATAACATTACCCTTAACACTTATATTATCTTTAATAAAATTACTTTCAACACCTACACCAGGATAAAGTGTTATATTAATACAACCATTTGCATCATCAGCATATGCAGAAATTTTCATATCAGTAAGTGTATTTGAAATACCACCATTAATTTTTAACTTAATTTTATGTGTTCAAACACCATTATTAGATAAATAATCACTAGCATAAGTATCACTAATTAAACTTGGTTCAATTCCACCATTGTTCTCAACAACAATGGAAGTATCTGTTTTTGGAACATTTCAATATTTTTCTTCTTTATATTGTGTTAGGATACCAGTTAAATATTCAAAACGACCACCATTAGCAAAGTTTTGCAAATATGAACCATAACTATCTTTAAGAGCCTGAAATTTGCTAATATCAACAATGTTACCTTGATCATCAAAATTAACAAGTGCAAAAATATTATTTAATTGTCCGGCATTTCAATCTTTATCATTTCTAACTCGTAAATTAATAGCTATAGGACTATTAGAATTGACACTATCAAAATCAATTCCTTGATTTTTTGATACATTATTAATGTATAAATTATAACCATCCTCTATAAAAGGGTTTTGAATCGATGAGTTATTATTACCACTTGTTTGAAAATTACTAGAATAAACATGATCAAATAGGTATTTATTATATCCTATGCTACCATCTCAAGTAGAAAGACTAAGTCATTGTGACTTGTTACTATCAATTGCTGCAAAATTGAACTTAGCCTCCTCATTAGTGTTTGATTTATCGAAATTAGAAATTGTAGGAACAATTGATGTTTGATTACCTAATAAACCTTTTGTTCAGTTTTCATTAATTTGTGGTGTGATTCTATTATTATCTGTTGTACCAAATTTTAAAAATTCAAGTTGTTTTGTTGTATTAATAAATGGGTAAACTTGTGGGGAATATCCTTCTGGATAAACACCTTGACCACTTGGTCAACGATAAAGAAAGTTTTTTGCATCAGCATTTCGACCGATTAAAGTTGCATAATTAGAGGCAATACCACTTGTTGTATTACCAAGATTAATTCCATTATTTTTGGTATCAGTATCAAATAAATCCGAAAGACTACTTAAAACATTTGTATAATCTAATGTAACAGATTTCTCAGGTTTAAATCCTTGTAATGTAATAACATCTTCATAGGTTTTACTAGCAACATAACTATAAATATTAGCATCAGCAGAAAATTGATTAACTTCAATGATGTTTTTAACAACTAAATCAACTGATACTGTCCCACTTTCATCATTTGGTGTAAATACTAATGAATAGTTATTTTTATCATCATTGATAGCATTAGAAACATTTATTTGAAAAAGATTTAATTCGTTACTATTAGGGTTTGATAATGAATTAACATACTCATTTGCAGTAATACTTGGATTTGGAGCATTAACTACTTTATCAGTTGAACCGTTATATGAAAGGGTTGCTTTGGTACTTTCAGTTGGGGCATAAAATGCATATGAATTTCCTTTATTAGTAACAATTAAGTTATAAAAAAATTTTGTTTCTGGAATAAAAATGTCTTCTTTAGAAACAAATGAATTTCCAACAGTTGTTTGAAGAGGAAGTTCCATTGTGAACAAACCAACTGAACTATTGTCTTTAGTTATTTGTTTAGTTCCTGATGTACTAATAGAAAAAATCCCAACTTCATTGGGATTAACAACCATATTACTTATATTTTCAAACTTAGATTCAACTAACAAAGTATTTCCATCGGGATTTTGTAATTGTTCATTTAATGTAGAACCAAAATCATTGTTATTAGTGATTGCTCCTGTTACAATATTGTATTTTTGATATCCTAAAAAGTTATTGTTGTCAGCTCCTCATTTAGCATCTATTGGATGGTTTGAAGATGGACTACTTGATAAAAATGTTTCGCCAAAAGAAGAATTTAACAAATTGATAGCAGCTGTATTAGTTTGCCTATTCAAAGATAGTTGGAAAGGGTTAGAATTTCCAATTTTAAAGGTTGGAAATAAACTTGGATTGGTGATGTTTAAATCATTCATTGTTTTAACATTCACATTTGTTGGTAGTATTATTCTAGAACCAATATTTGCATCATTACTTCTAGAATCATTAATTTTAGTGCTTTTACTATTATTTAATTGATTTGAACTTAAATCTTGGCTAGATGCAGTATCATTTGAAAGGTTATTTTGATGACTTAAACTTGCAAAAGCTATTGATACTCCGGCAAGAGCAACAATTGAAAAAGATGCTAAAACTTTTAAGAAACGATAATTTTTAAATTTCATAATCTATTTATAGTGTAATTAATTATAATATAGTTTTCACCATTTTTTTTAAAATTGTTTTTATACCCATCTTTTTGGACACCCCTATATAATGTATCTGTGGGGTAGACGAAAAAATCCCCCAAAAGGACCTTAGGGGATTTTAGTCCACTTCAAAAACACTACTTTTGAGAGGACGTTATGTATTTTAAACA
>CAJGBT010000036.1 GCA_904501665.1 uncultured Bacilli bacterium
AAGATACCATTATTACTCAGAACTTGAGAAAGAAAACATTCCATATGCAAATAGATATATGACTCCACAAGATGCAATTAAACTACTGTATAATTATTAACAGAAGTGGTATGTCCAAAAAGATGGTCCATTAAACATTAAATTTGAATAATCATAAAAAATAACAATTTTATATTATAATAAATATGTAAAGGTGTTAATCACATAAGGGTCATATCTTCGGGATATGACTTTTTTTATTTATTATATTCATTTGATTGATCTTGATTTTTTTTTGAAGTATTACATTTAATATGGACAGCTCTTAAATTATGAATTTTTGAACTACCACCATCTTTTTTAGGAATAATTAAATCAATGTTTCAAGCATATTCACTATTAATGGTTTTAGGATTAGTAAAATGGGATCCATATAACATTAAATTGTTACAAATTGGACATAATCGGTGATTTCTTGGACTACAATCATTTTTTTGACAATCACATTCTTTTGCTAATTTTCAAAGTCGTTCTGTATTATCTCTTAACATATATAATATTATATTTTAATTTTGTTGATATGGAATTCAATTTCCTTGATCATCAGCATAAAAATAATTTCCTTGTTCATCTAGATATCATCAAATACCTGTTGCTTCATCTTGTCATTGTTGTGCTTGACTAGTAGTTGTATTGACTTGTTGTGTTCCGTCTTCTTTGTTTGTATCAACTGATTCATTTACTAGATTTAAATCAAAATCATTAAAAGCAGTAGTTTTTTTAGCTTTTTCTACATAAATTTTTTCTTGTTGTTTTCTAATAGCATCAGCATAAGTTTCATCTTTATTTGAAGAATTATTTTGTTTATTTTTTTGTCTATGTTTTTTAATTAATTTTGCTTTTTTAGGATAACACTTTTCATAAGATGATTGTACTCAATTGCCTTCAAATAATTCAAAATAGTTGCCTAAACCATCATGATAAAAGGTAGTGCCATTATCATTAATAAATTCTTTATTTGGTTCATGTTCTTCAATTAAATTAAGATTTAATAAATTATTGTTGTTGTAATAAACTTGATCTTTGGTAGTAGGAATTCATTCATTCATTTTTGGATTAAAAATAAAATAATTTCCTTCACCATCATGATAAGCATAAATTCCTGGTTGAATTTCAAATTGCTCATTAGGAGCATGAGTTTCAGCAATTTGAATTTTATCTACTAAATCAATTGCTTTGGTTTTTAAATCGTTTTTAAATAGTTCATTAACTAATTCTTTATCCTTATTAAGTTGCTTTAATTGTTTTATCTGCTCAATTTCTTTTTCTTTTAATATTTGTTTAGATTCTTTTAACTTTTCAATTAAATTTGTATCATCAACCACTTCGCTTAAATGTTGTTTTCGCTTAGCACGAGCAGCTATTAAATCTAACTCTAATTCTTGTAATTTATTTGCTCTTAAAACTTCAAATTCCTTCTCAATATCATAAAATGGTACTCATTGACCATTTTCAGCAATAAAGTAATTATCTTGACCATCATGATAAATTTGGCGTCTAGGCACCAATTCAAAAGGTTCATTAATTTTATATTTAGTACTAGAAAATGCTTTAGTATTTCATTCTTTTATTTTATCAATGATTAATAAACATTCATTTTCTTCAGCTCACATCTGTCTTAGTTTTTCTTTAGATGCTTTAATATCAGATTGGACTTTTTCATCTTCTTGCAAGTCTTTTTCTAATTCTTTATTAACATTTGAAATAGTTTCACTAACTTGTTGTAGTTTTTCTTCTTGTTGTTTTTGTTCTTCTAAAATTTCTTTTTTGCGAGCATCCAATTCTTCTTGAATATCCTTTTCTAATTTTTGATCATCTTTTTGTTTCTTTTCAAACAATTTTTGAATCGTTTCATTTTTAGCTTTTACTTCTGCTAAACGTTTTTCTTCTTTAATTTTTTTAATTCTTTCCTCTTCAGCAGCTTGAGCTTTTTTGGCTTCTTCTAATTTTTTTCGATCACGCTCACGGTTTCTATTTTTTTCTTCTGCTCACTTCTTTTCTAATTCTTTCCTTTTAATATATTTTTTAGGATTGTATTTTTTCATTGTTTTATTTAAATTATGTTCTAAATCCTTTAGAGTATATTGGAAATCAAAAGCATTACCAGAGATATAAAGATATTCACCTTCATTATTAGTTTTAATTTTAAGGTCAATAATATGACGAGAATTTGGACGTTGATAAATTGTAGCAGTTACATTATTAATATATTGCTTATACTTATCATTGTTTAATTTTTTAATTAGTGCTTCTTTAATAGTGGGATCAACTTCCACATTTAAACATTTAAAATCAACAACCATACTATATTATTATATTTTAATAAACTTTCTTTTTACTTGTTTTATTTTCAAATTCATTGATAAATGCTAAACGATTAGTATGACGTTGTCCTTCAAAAGTAGCATTTATAAAAGCATCTAACATTTTTTTAACTTGATTAAAAGTAAATTCACGAGCTCCAAAACAAATGACATTAGCATCATTATGAGCTTTAGCTAATCTTGCACTATTAACATTATATAAATTAGCTGCTCGAGCCCCTTGAACTTTATTAGCTGCCATACACATACCTATTCCTGTCCCACAAATTAAAATACATTCACATTTTAATTTAATGGCTTCTTGCACTGATTTAATTGCATATTGCGCGTAATTTACTGATGAATTTTCATCATTTATACCTAAATCAATAATTTGAAATTTATCAGCTAAATATGTAATAATTTTTGTTTTTAATTCCACACCAGCATGATCATTGGCAATAATAAATCTTCTAATTTCCATAATTTATTTTTCCTTTGCTTTTAGTAATGTTTTTTTTCTTTTAAATAAATTAATAAAAGAAGATTTATTTATTCTTTTCTTTTTATTAGATGGAGTTTGATTTGAATCAAAATATTCACATCAATCTTCAATAGGATATTCAGGTACTAAGTATAAATTTTTAGTAGTATAGGCTCATGTAGAACGGTTATCATCTAAATCTAAATTATCGATTGCTCTTGTTTTTTGTTGATTTTCTTGATTATAAGGAATGACTATATTTTGATATATTCATAAATTAACTTCCCGTTCACTAGGGCTAGTACGTAAGATTTTTCAAGAATCAATATCAATTATTAAAGAGGGGATTGATTTAATAAATGTTTGCTTTTTTTCTGGGATTACAAAAACTAGATTTTCATCCCAATGATTAAAAATGTTTTTAGCATCAACAATATCTTGAATGATATCACCACCATGAATATTAGCACTAGTACAATAAAATATTCTTTTATCAAATGTATTAATAATATCTAATAGTAAATTATCATTAGGCATTCGATAAGCAATCCCGTTTTTTATTACAGTTATTGGACCAGGTCAAAAATGATCTAAGAACTTTTTATGTATATCATTTAAATCATGCATTGTTTCATAATTTGCAACTAGACGAACAAAAGGTTTGTTCATTGGTCTTCTTTTAATATCAAATAATGTTTGTTGGTTTTCAGATAATAAACCTCAAACAGTATCTGTCTTAATAATAAGTGGATATCTTTGCTTAATAAAACTAAAAATTGCTTCTCGATCTTTTTCTTTAATTGCTAACATAATTTACAACCTATTAATTATTATTGCTCGATCTTTATTATTGCTATCCTTTAACACAATTGGTTCTACTTTTAAATATCTTCTTACTAAGGAAACTACTTTATCAGCTAAATCAAAACCAATTTCCATAGCAATTAAATAAGAGTCAAATAAATAATTACTAATTTGTTCTAATATTATTTCATAAAACAATAAACCACGATGAGGTGAATAAATTGCATTATATGGTTCATATTTTAAAATAGAATCATCTAAAGGATAATCATAATCAACATATGGTGGATTAAAAACAATAACATTATATTTATCCTTAATATTTTCAAATAAATCAGATTGAATAATTTTGACATCTAATTTATGTTTCTTAGCGTTTTTTTGAGTGTTTTTTATTGAACTTTTGTCAATATCAGATAAAGTTACATTAAAATAAGGTAATTCTAACTTAATACTCAAACCAATAACACCACTACCACAACAAAGATCTAAAACTTTTAATGAAGTTTCTTTTTTAAGAATATTTATAACAGTATCTAATCATTGTTCAGTCTCGTTACGAGGACATAAAACATTTTCATCAATAATAAAACTATAACCTAAGAAAGAACATGTATTAATAATATAGGCTAATGGTATTTTTTTATTAACATACATATCCATATATTCATCTGCTTTTTTTAATACATCTTGTGGAACTTCATCATTAACATAATTAGAAAATGTTAACAAACTATCAATTCTTTTATCTAAAGCATAAATAATTTGAAAAATTGCATTAGTATTTAATTCTTCTCTTCTTAAAATATTTTGCTGTTTGCTAATATATTCAAGGTAAGTCATATTTCATATTATAACTTAAAATTAATCATTAATGTAGTTTGCTCATTTGCAATTAAAGCATTAATAATCTCATCAAGTTCTCCTTGCATAATTGTATCTAATTTATTTAATGTTAACCCAATCCGATGATCAGTAACACGATTTTGCGGGAAATTGTATGTCCTAATTTTTTCAGAACGCTCACCAGTTCCAACTTGCTCCTTCCGGTCACTAGCTTGTTTTGATCTTATTTTATTTTCCTCATATTCTCAAATTTTTGCCCGCAGCATTTTCATAGCAGTATCTCTATTAGAGTGTTGCGATTTTCCTTCTTGACAAGCAACAACAATACCAGTTGGTAAGTGTGTTAATCTAACAGCTGATTCTGTCCGATTGACATGTTGACCGCCAGCACCACCTGAACGATAAGTATCTTCTCTAATATCAGCTTTGTTTAACTTAACATCAATTTCATCTAATTCAGGTAATATAGCAACAGTGATAGTTGATGTATGTACCCTTCCTTTAGACTCAGTTGCTGGTACTCTTTGAACCCGATGTACACCTGATTCAAATTTCATTTTTGAATAAACCTCATCACCACTAATTTGAAAAGAAATATAATCATATCCATGAGCTTGAACTGATATGTCTAATACTTCTATTTTTCAATTTTGAGATTCAGCATATTTTTTATAGACTTCAAAAAGGTCTGCAACAAAGATTGATGATTCATCACCACCTGCTGCTGGTCGCATTTCAACTATGACATTTTTATCATTATTAGGATCTTTTGGTAATAATAAAATTTGTAATTCTTTTTCCCAAATTGGAATATGGTTTTTATTAACTATTATTTCTTTAGCTAATTCAATTAATGATGGTTCATTTTCTTCACTAAGAATTTTTTCGGCATCAATAATTTCATTAATCTTTTTTTTATATTCAATAAATTTTTCCACGACTTTAGAAATAGATTTTAATTGCTTATTTATTTCAGTCATTCTTTCAACTGAAATTTTGTCATTTTCTAATTCCTTTTCTAACGATAATTTAGTGTCATGAACTTTTTGTAAAGCATCAAAAAGTTTTTTATTATATTCCATAAAATAATTACAATTTTAAATTCTATAAAGAATCCAAGCCCTTATTAGCTTTTTGTTTTTTTACTCTAGAAGAAGTGGTTGTTTTGTTTGTTGCTTTTGTAGCAGTCATATTTGCTTTAGCTTGCTCAAATTTTTGTGAAAGTTTTTCTGATCTTCCACGTAATTGTTTATTTGATAATTTCCCTATATAAAAAGGATGGCATTTTGAACAAACATCAATTGCATGTGATCCTGCTTTTAATGTTGTTTGAATTTCAAACTTAGCTCCACATGATGCACATTCAAAACTACATTTGTTAATTTTAGGATGAATATCTCTCATGCTTTTTACCTTCTTTTTCTTTCAATAATAATATTTCGCTTAATTAAATGTCTAATCATATCTGGGATTAATGTATTCATTTCTTGGCGATCTTTATCATCCATCACTTCAAAAGCAGTTCTTAAAACCTCTATTTCTTGTCAGTAAATTTTTTCAAAAGATTCATCAAAATAATAGGATGTTTTTTTTATTTTTGGCTTTTGATTATAATTAGATTTAGTAACAATTAAATTATTGTTATTATTATTTATTTCTTTACTTTTTTTTTATTGCTTATAGAAGATGTTGGTTTTTTAATTCAACAAGTATAACAAATGTGTTTTTGATTTTCTAATAAGATTGAAGTATAGCAAGCATCTTCTTTACATTTAAAACATGTATGTGGTTTTTCATTATAACCAGCTTTCTTTCTTCAATCTTTTAGACGTTTTTGATAGTTGTATTCATCAAATTCAGCTGTTGTTACTACAATATGTTTTTGATCAGTACTAATACCATTTACCATTTTTGGTTTTTCTTTTTTAACT
>CAJGBT010000037.1 GCA_904501665.1 uncultured Bacilli bacterium
GTACAACTAAATATGACAAATTATGTTGAATTTCACAATAATAAAAGATTAACCAAAATAGATGGTAAATGATTTACACCTACTGAATATGAAAAAAATTTATATAATGAAAGTGGGCAATTTATTTAAAACTGTCTATATCCAAATTTAAAATATGAAATTTTAAATTTTTCAAAAGAAATCAAGTATACTGATGATCATTTAGGTGAAACATATGAAAATGTTGTTTTTTTTAAAATTAAATTAATTGATAAAAACAACACTACAATTAAGGCAACTAGCAAATATACATATTTTCTTTATCCATTTAAATAAATTTTTGTTCTTTTAAAAAGTTCAAAATTGCATTTGATAAAATCTTATAAGTTTCATCAAAATTATTTGTATATCATGGATCTGGTACTTCACTATAGTCAAAATCACTATATTCAATAATTTTTTTGATTTTGATTTTATTGTTATCAAATAACTTCTTAATAACATCTTGATAATTTTGATTATCCATTACTAAAATATAATCATAGTCATCAATATTAATTTTACTAATTGGCTTAGAAGTGAAATTATCTATATTAATTTTGTTTTTTAATAATGTTTGTTTTGTACTATAATGCATATTCTCACCTTCATGGTAATTAGTAGTACCACAACTATCAACTATTAAATTATTTATTTTATATTTTTTTATAAAGTCTTTAGCTATCATTTCAGCCATAGGTGAACGACAAATATTACCTAAACATACAAAGATAATTTTCATACTAATTCCTTAATTTTTATTTCCTAATATTTTCATATATGAGATACCATATACAACCCCAGATAAAACACTAACTAAAACACTAATATAGGTAAATAAATTTAATACTCCTCATTTTCATCAAATAACTTCATTTAAATAAGAACCAAAGAATAAAAGGATAATAATTGCTATGATTTGAAAAACTGTTTTTAATTTACCATAAAAATTAGCTGGAATAATAATTGATTGTTTAGATGCATACATTCTTAAACCATCCACAATAATATCACGTAAAATAAAGACTATGACTATTGAAAAGTGGGTAAGATTTTTTGAAGCCAATAATATAAAACAACTATTAATTAAAATTTTATCTGCAAGTGGATCTCAAAATTTACCAAAATTAGATGTCCAATTAAATTTTCTAGATAAATATCCATCTAAAAAATCACTTGCTGAAGCAATAATAAACAAAATCCCAATTATAATTTGATTTCAATAAATTGATAAATGTTGATTATCAATATTAAATGAATAAGCAATTGGTAAATTGTCAATAAAGAAAAAAACAATAATAGGAATTGTTAAAATAATTCTTAATATTGTTAATCAATTAGGAATGCTACTTTTTTTAAAACTTAATATTGCCATGAGTCCGTGGAAAAGGAATTGTATCCCTAATATTATTCACTCCTGTTAAAAACATAATCAAACGTTCAAAGCCTAAACCAAAACCAGATGACTTATAATAACCATACTTTCTTAAATCTAAATATCATTGTAATTCTTCAATATTAATATTAGTATTACTTGCTTTTTTAAAAATAGTTTGATAATCAGCTTCTCGTTCACTACCTCCGCAAAGTTCACCTACACTAGGTACTAAAAGATCAACACCAGCAACTGTTTTGTTATCACTATTTTCCTTCATATAAAATGCTTTTAGTGCACTTGGATAATTAAAAACAAATGTTGGTTTATTAAAATGTTGTTCACAAATATATCTTTCATGTTCAGACTCAAGATCCATCCCTCATTTGATATTGTTATTTTCAAACTTTATTTTATTTTCTTCTTTTGCATTTATTAAAATTTCAATAGCATCAGAGTAGCTTAATCTTTCAAATTTTTCATTAATAATTTTATCTAGACGTTGTTTAATATCTTTTTCAACAAATTCATTAAAAAAATTAATTTCTTCAGCACAAGTTTTAATATATTTGCTAGTAACTTTTTTTAACATATCTTCCATTAGATCCATTAAACCATTGATATCTAAAAAAGAAATTTCTGGTTCTAGCATTCAAAATTCTGCAGCATGTCTTGATGTGTGTGATTTTTCTGCACGAAATTGAGGACCAAAGGTAAAAATTTTTTTAAAAGTTAATGCATAAGCTTCACCATGCAATTGTCCAGTAACAGATAAAGTTGTTTTAAGATTAAAAAATTCTTTATTATCAACTTTTGCTAAATAAAAAGATTCTCCTGCACCTTCTGCATCATTAGAAGTTAAAACAGGTGTGGTTACTCAAATAAAATCATTATCAAAAAAATAATCATTTAATAATTTAAATAATTTGCTTCTTACTCTCATTACATTACCTAATAAATTTGTAGATGCTCTTAAATGAGCAATCTCTCTTAAATATTCAACAGTGTGTCTTTTCTTTTGTAATGGATAAGTATCATCTGCTTGTTTTAATACTAAACATTCAGATAATAAGATTTCAAATGGTTGCTTCGCATTAGGAGTAAGCAAAATTTTACCTTTCGCATGAATTGCAGATCCAGTGCTAACTTTTTTTACTTGCTCAAAACCAATGGTAATTTCCTTCTTATAAACTAATTGAATATTTTGGCAACTACTACCATCGCTAAAAGCAATGAAACCAAAATTACCATTATCACGATTAGATTTAACTCATCCTTCGATTATAACTTCTTTGATATTTCTAAAATTACTTAAAATCTCTTTATTACTTATTATGTTCATATATGGATATATTTTACTTGATTTAATTTTATTTATAAACCTAATTCTTTTTTGATAGTTGGACAATTTTTAATTTGTCTAATATCTTCTTTTACTGCTATCATTTCAATTTTTAATTGTTGGATATCTGATTTCATAACTTGCATATCAGATTTCATTTCTTTTACTTCACTAGTTACATTTAATATTAATTCTCTTATTGTGGGCTGTTTATTCATTGTTTGCTTACTAAAATCTATATATACTTTGATTGATGCATCTAAACAATCATTCTTAGATGCTTCATTAATATTATAGTGCTATTATATTGCTTCAGTAATATTAAAATTTCATTTTTTGATATTTTTGACATATTTTAACCTCATCTATAACTAAGGTAAAAAATTTTCAAATTTTTGCAAAAATTTAGAAAATTGCTTAAAAAAAGTAAATTTTTAAACTATAAAGCTAATTCTTTTTTAATAGTTGGACAATTTTCAATTCTATCCAATCGGTAATTAATTTGTTTGATATCTTTCTTTATTTCTATCATCTCTGTTTTAATTTCTTTTTGTTGCTCTTCCACATGATCTAGTCTGACTTCAATGTTATCTAACCGAGCGTTAATTGGTTGTAGTAACTCTTGTAATTGTTGTAATTGCAACTCACTAAACCCTTGATTTTGATTGTTATTTGATGATTTCATAATTTCTGTTCCTAAATAAATAGTTCATTGAGCAGCATTTTCATCTTCATGTACTTTAATAGCATAGTTTCATGTCCTATTCCTTAAAGCTACTAGAAAAGCTTTCTTATTAAATTTAATCATAAAATGACTCCTTTTAATTTAATTTCAATTTTTAATAGTATCTATTAAATATCTCTATCTTAAATAAAGGAGGAAAGATATTATTTTTCATTTTTATTTGTCTAAAAGTGAAATTTTTGCAAAAATTTAAAAAATTTTAGTCTATATATTAATAAATAAAAAATTAATTTAAACAGTAAGTTCTTTTTTAATGGTTGGACAATTTTCAATTCTATCCAATCGATAATTAATTTGTTTGATATCTTCTTCCACATGATCTAGTCTAACTTCAATTTTATCTAGTCGTCCATTGATTTGTTTTACTTCACTAGTTACATTTAATATTAATTCTCTTATTGTGGGTTGTTTATTCATTTTTTGATCACCAAATTTAATGTTAACTTCAATTGATCCATCTAAACAATCATTCTTAGATGCTTCATTAATATTATATTGCTTCAGTAATTTTAAGATTTCATTTTTTGATATTTTTGACATATTTTCACCTCATCTATAACTAAGGTAAAAAAATTTCAAATTTTTGCAAAAATTTTAAAAAATCTATGAAAAACAAAAATGTCTTGCTATTTTTTAGCAAAACAAGCAATGAAAAGGAAAATAAATGTATTTTATTAAAATTTATTAACTTAATCTTCTTTTCCTTATTGATATCTAATTAGATTAAATGTTTTCTAATTAAAAATATTAAAGTTTAAACTTAACCTTTGCTTAATGCAAATAAACTATTTATGAAATTTTTTAAATTTTGAAATCATTTTCAATAAATTTAATATCATTAAAGATAATATATTATAAATTTAATTAATTCTATAAGAATTTTATTTTGTTATAATTAATCAGTTATACAAAGTATAACAAATTAAAGAAAGGCTATATTCCTTAAATTATGGAAAAATCAAGGACAAAGAAAAAATCTGAATCAAAAGAAGCAAACACTTCAATTGAAAATGCAGTTTTAGCTAATGAAGATCCTAAATCCTTCAAATCCTATGCAAATTCAGATGATAAAAATAATAATCTAATGAAGAGTGCTACTGGTTTAATTAGTGCAAGTAAATTAATTAGTGTAGGATGTCATATTGGATTGCATCCATCAAAATGAAATCCAAAAATGAAAGCTTACATTCATGCTCGGAAAGAAACTAATGATATTATTGATATAGTTAAAACATTAATATTTTTAAAAAGAGCATGTACTTTTTTAGAAGAATTAACTAAAGAAGGTGGTTCCCTTTTAATAGTTGGAACTCGAGGAAAAATTTTAAAAAAATATATTGAAGAAGAAGCACAAAGATCCAATTCTTTTTATGTTGTGCAAAGATGACTTGGTGGAACATTAACTAATTTTAAAAACATCAAAAAATCTATTAAAAAAATGAATGATAACTTGCAATCAATTAGTGAAGGAACAATTGAAAATTACACTAAGAAAGAACAATTGTTAATTCAAAAAGAAACAAATAAATTAGTTAAGTTTTATGGTGGTATTAAAGATATGAGAAGATTGCCTAATGCAATTCTTATTTTAAACCCTGTTAATGATATTAATGCTATTAAAGAAGCAAGGAAATTAAACATTCCAGTTATTTCATTAGCTAATACTAATGCTGACCCACAATTGATTGATTATATTATTCCAATGAATAACAATTCTATCACTTCAATTATTTTAATTTTAAATATCCTAATTGACTCTATTTGTAAAGTTAGAGGTGAACCAACTAAGGTTATTGATGTACCAGAGGATCAAATAGTTTTAGTTGAAAAACAACCAAAAGTAAAAAAACCAGGTGTTCACCACAAGAAATTTTCACGTAATCATTAATGAAAATGATAAAATAAATATATTATTCTTATTATCAAAAGAGGTTATAAATGAACAAACATGATTCTAAAAATACACCATTGAAAAAATCAGAATTGTTAAGAGAGATAGCACAAATTGCTGATGTTAATGGTGTTCAATGTAATGCATCACAAGTAAAAATTATTCTTGAATCATATGAAAAAGTTTTATTAAAAGAATGAAAAACAAAAGGTGAATTTAAATTTTTGAATATTGGTAAATTCAAGATTAGAAATACACCTGCTAGGGATGGTGTTAATCCATTAACTGGTGAAAAAGTTAGATATCCTGCCAAAACTGTTCCAAAGTTTACTTTTAACAAAGCAGTTAAAGAATTTATTTTAGGAAATCTAAGAAAATAATTTTTAATAAGAAGCACCTATTGATTAGGTGCTTTTACCCAAATTGAATTATTAAGTGCAACGCCTTTGATAAAATAAAGGTGGAGCACTTTTTAATTTTGTAAATATATAAAAAAGTGCCCCCTTTAGTACGGAAAGGGAGCAATTATGTTATACACTCAAATAACTCATGATGA
>CAJGBT010000038.1 GCA_904501665.1 uncultured Bacilli bacterium
TACAAAAATAAAATTTTGATCATTTAATAACTAAAAAATAAAAATACTCTTTGCCAACAAACCAAGAGTACTTTAATGCATCAACAATTTTAATATGATATATTAATATTAGCGTTGCACTTTATATTTCATTTTAGAAAATCCCTCCTTTTATGGAGAAATTTTTACAATCATTAAAAATAAATCTTAATTAATTCTTTTTATCTGAATCATCTTCAATATCTGTTGCTCTTAAGCCATCATCACTTTTTCCGCCTGACATATTAGCAAATTGTTGAGCTAAAGATTCAATTTGATGAATTTTTTGTTTTAATTCACTTCAACGTTTTTCATCTAACATTTTTTGGATTTCATCAATTTGTTTTTGGGCTTCTTGTTTTTGTTCATCAGATAGCTTAGTTCCTTCTTTTTCAATCCCTAATTTAAGACTATCAATTAAAGACTCTGCTTTATATTTAGTTTCTTTTTCTTCCTTTATCTTAGCATCTTGTTCTTGGTTTTCCTCTGCTTCTTTTATCATTTTATCAATTTCATCTTTAGATAAACCACTACTATTTTCTATTTTAATAGTCGCTTCTTTTTCAGTTTTTAAATCCTTAGCTGAAACACTTAAAATACCATCAGCATCAATGCTAAATGTAATTTTAATTTGTGGTTCACCTTTTTTAGCAGGTTCAATATCACTTAAAGTAAAATCTCCAAGCAATTTATTATCCTTAGCTAATGGTCTTTCACCCTGAACAACTTTGATGTCAACAGCTGGTTGATTATCAACAGCAGTTGAGAAGATCTGTGATTTTGAAACTGGGATTGTTGTATTTCTTTTAATAATAGGAGTTGAAACACCACCAACAGTTTCAATTGCTAAAGTAAGTGGAGTAACATCTAATAATAAAATATCATCAACTTCACCTGAAAGCACACCACCTTGAATTGCTGCACCTAATGCTACAACTTCATCAGGGTTAATAGTTTTGTTTAATTCCTTACCAGTAATTTGCTTTACTAATTCCTGAACAGCAGGCATTCTTGTTGAACCACCAACTAATAAAATTTTATCAATATCATTTTTTGACAATTTAGATTCTTTAATTGCATCTTCAACAGGTTTTTTAGTTCTTTCTAATAAATCTTTAGTTAATGATTCAAATTTAGATCTAGTTAATTCAATTTCAAAATTAATTGGACCATTTTTATCCATTGAAATAAATGGTAATAAAATTTGAGTTGAAGTAGTTCCTGATAATTCAATCTTAGCTTTCTCTGCAGCATCTTTTAATCGTTGCATAGCCATCTTATCTTTTTGAAGATCAACATCAGCATGTTGTTTTTTAAATTCACTAACTATTCAATTGATAATAGCATTATCTCAATCATCACCACCAAGTTTATTATCACCACTAGTAGATAATACTTCAAAAGTACCATTGCTCATTTCAAGAATAGAGACGTCAAAAGTTCCACCACCTAAGTCATATACAAGGATTTTTTCTTCTTTATCTTCTTTATCTAAACCGTAAGCTAAAGCAGCTGCAGTTGGTTCATTAATAATTCTTAGTACATCTAATCCTGCTATTTTTCCTGCATCCTTGGTTGCTTGTCTTTCAGCATCATTAAAATATGCAGGTACAGTAATAACAGCTTGTCTAATTTTTTGACCTACTTTTTGTTCAGCAAAATTCTTAATATAAGATAAAATCTTTGCACTAATTTCTTGAGGTGTATATTGTTTTCCATTTGCCTCTACTTTTTGCTTAGTTCCCATTAATCTTTTAATTGAAACAATGGTATTTGGATTAGTAATCATTTGTCTTTTAGCAACATCTCCTACTAATACTTCATCATTCTTAAAAGAAACAATTGAAGGAGTTGTTCGCTTACCTTCGGGGTTTTCTAAAACTTTTGGCACTTTCCCTTCCATAATAGCAGCACATGAATTGGTAGTACCCAAATCAATTCCTAAAATAATATTTTTTGCCATAATTTACCTCCATTTAAGAAACATATAGAATTATTATAACTAAAAATTAGCAAAGTTTTTAATTATTTGCTAAATTTGATAAATTTTATTAACATTACTTATTTATAAGTAAAAATATTATTGTAAACCTTTATGATTAAATAATTGTTTTAATGGATTAAATACAAGTTTTAATTTAAATTGGATATTTTTATGGATTTTAAATTGATCCTTGTTTACGTCTAACTATAAGTGTAATAAGTGCTATTAATAATAATAGAAATAAAGTGCCACCAATTGCGATTGTTAAATAGAATAATCAATTGTCCCTTTGCTTATTAATAATATCAAAACCTGATATTTTTACTGTTAGATTTTCCTTATTATTGACATCTAATATGATTGAATCATCAGTACAATTACTTAATTGAGATATACTATTCTCATTTTTAAGTTGCTTATTTGATTTTAGTTTTCATCATGAATTAAATTGGATTTGATACGAAACTGTTCCTTTAGGCAAATTAACTTTTTTATTATTTAAATCAATATTGATACTTTGTGCTATTAGTTGTTGAGTTTCAATTCCATTAGTACCAAGTTGAATATAGTTTTTTTGATTATTAAGAATATATTGAATAATTTCATTAGATGTTGGTGCATATGCTTCAGCTGAATTAGTTAATTTACTAATATTATTAATATCTAGGGGTTGTATTAGCTTAGTTTCAGAAGCAGAGGCCATTCTTAATTGAATTGTTGCTGGCTCACCATTTGCTGCTTTTAAAACAGATGGTTCTTCATTAATTGTGCCATCTTTTTCAAAAGTATTAATTACCTTTAATTGAAATTCCATATATCCTTGTTCATCATTAATTCTAATTTTTCCGTTTGCATCATAAATCGATTTTCCATCTATTCCTAAAATATCAACAACTTTAGTCTTTTTTGTATTATCTTTTGAGATAAATTGAGTACTACCTAAAAGATTACTAATGTATGAAACACCACCAGGCCTATCTTTATTTAATTCTTCAATTAAGCTGTTACTTGTTTTTAGATATGTAGAAGGAATCGAATTGATTTCAGTAGCCACAATTTTTGGGTTAATATCATATGCACTAGTAACAACATGTTTATCAAAACCTGTAAATTTTATTTTAAATGGTTGGGAAAGTTCTTCCTTTTGGTATTTATCATTAATATAGTTTTGTAGTTTAACGGTAGCAACTATTTCTCCCTTAGTTCCATCCCTAGTATCAATCCTTTCTACTTTAATATTTGTTAAAGGACTGAAACTACTATCAAGAGCAGGATTCTGTATATAATCAGTTTTAATTTCATTAGCATATGTCTCTAATGCTAATTCATTCACTTCACCTGTATATTTATTTCTAGCTTCTGTTGAAGATAGGTCTCATGTAAAAGCTTTTATTGTTGTTTTTTCAATTGGTTTAAAATTATTTAAAGTAATTGTTGCTTCTTTTCAATCATTATCATTATTGGCAATGGTTATTGCTCCGGTTTTTTCATCGTTTTTAAAGTAATTTTTATATTGAAAAGTCAATACCCGTGCTTGTGGATTTTTTGCATTATATTCTGACAAATAAACATCTTTTATATCTGAATAAGGATCAAAATTTGCTGGTAAATTTGATTTTTGATCTTTGAAAATATCATTTAAGAACTTTTTCTTTGGATCATAAAATAAGCTTTCAATATCTGTATTAGAAATATTACTCGCTAATGTATCACTTAGTGAAGGATAGTTGGAGATGTTTAGTTCTTTAACTGGTTCAGTTGGATTTTTAATTTTAGTTAATCCAGTGATTGTAACTATGAATGGATCTGTTGGTTTAGTACTTTCATTTCCATTTTCATCGATATATTTTGATAAACTAACAGGGATGGAAACAGTTCCATTATTATAGTTAAGATTTCATTCACTTTTTTCAGGTACTTGAATGTCTTGTATTTTAAATGAATCAGGTAAATTAGTAAATGTTGGACTTATCAATTTTGACCCATATCGATTGTTAAATAAAGCTTCTCTAACAATTGTTGGTGTTAATGTTTCAATATTATCAACACCAAAAATTGATTCAGTAGTTACATCAATAACATTTCTAATCCTAGTTGGTCCTGAACGTTTAAAACCTTCTAATACTACATGTGCTGTTAAATAATCATTTGGACTATTATGATAATAACCATCATCACCAAAATAATCATTAACTGATAAATCAAAAGTTAAAATACCTAGTAAGTTATAATCTTCAATTTTACTAACTTTAATATTGACATAATCTAATGAATATGATGGATTTTTAAAGAAAATATTTTGATTATCAAAAATGAAACTTTTTAGAATATTTTCATTTGCTTTTCAGTCGCTAGCTAATGTATTAGATAATTTATCTTGTAAAAAGATAGAAGACACAATTGCTGTTGGTGCTATTTTTTGAAAACCAACAATTGTAAATGTTGTTGTTAGTGGGGCAATATTCTCAATAAGTTCACCATTACTAGAATAATAAGATAATAAATTAACATTGAAAGAAATTTTACCATTCTTAAAATCATATAAGAAATCATATGTTGAAAACCTTAATACTTCATTAAATAAATTTTGATCATATTCACCATCAAATAATTTAGACAATTTAGGTGTAGGGTGTTGGAAAATTGAATTGAAATTATTCTTAATATTGTCAAACAAAATATAAGAAATAAAGTTGTAGTAATTGCTGTTATTTTTTAATTCATTTAAATTTAAATCATCATAGTTGGTGTTAGGAGCATAATTAGCATTGGCATCTTGATTCAAAATATTAGCTATTTCTTGACCAATGCTTGTTCCTGTTAGATTAATAGTTTTTCCATTAAATATAGTTGGTTGAATTGGTTTAAATCCTTTAATTAAAATTTGGTAATCTTGTGATCAAATACCATCATATACTAAACCATCCTCATTAGTAAAAGACTTGATACTAATTGTTGCATTAATGGTTCCTTCTACATCATTAGCTATTAATCCTTTGATCTGCAAATTACTATTATTTTCACCTTTATCCCAACCAGAACTAGCAATTTTGTTAGCAATTTCATCAGCAAATGCTGAGGTATTGCTAGTATTTAAAGCAATATCAGAAGCAATTTTATCATTTCAATTTTCTAATTCAATAATTTTTGGAACATTTGTTGCGTTTTCAACAGGTTTAAATCCTGTTAAAATTGTAGTAAATGTTTTTGGTGGCTCATTATCTTTTGCTACATCAATAAGTTTAGAACTGTTATCAAAATATTTATTCAAAGTAATTTGTAAAACTAATTCTTTATTTTTTGGAGTTCCAATTACCTTTACCCCATTATCAGCAGTGCTTGAATTTATAATAATATCATTTTGTGTAATGTTAAAAGCGTCTTCTAAGAAACCATGAGGTAAACTCTTAAAGGCAAAATTTTCTTGGTTAATATTATTAATATTTAAAATAGTTTTTTGTAATTGGTTTCGAGCATTGTCTACCTCTTTTGCAAAATCATAAGAAGTTTTGGTTTTGCTTGCGATTTCTGGGTAATTACTAATATCAATTTTAGGTAATATTGTAGTTGGACTAGCACTATCCTTAACAATTAAATTAACAGTATATCAATCACTAGGAGTATTGTCAGTATTAACTATATTGCCATTTATATCATTATAATTTTTTTTCATTCTAACTTTGATTGTTAGTTGTCTTAAAGAGTTGTTAAAAGTACGGTTATTATAATCTAATTCAAGGTCATTTGCAGTAAATTCATTTTTTGGTTTATTAATAACTAAATGTTCAAAAATAAA
>CAJGBT010000039.1 GCA_904501665.1 uncultured Bacilli bacterium
CATATCTCACTCAAACTCATATAGTTGTTTAAGTGGAGTGTCAAGCTGTATTTTTTTAATTATCAGTGCGACCTGTGATGGTCTATGTCATTGTCCCATATCTTCCCCATTTCTGGGCAATTTATCTCAAACACTCTAATTTCATATTCATCATTAATACAATTAAAAATTTTAAGAATTTTAATTTGATTAGTAATCTTTTGTCTAATAATATTAGATCAAAGATTAGATTTAAAAGTATGATTTCATTCTATTTGAGTATTAAGAATTTTTAAAGAATTATAATTACCACTAATTGGCAACAATTGTGTATGTGGTAAATGTTTATCATCACAAATAATTACATTTACATTGTATTCAGATAGTTTATTTATTAATTGAATTGATAAATTAATTTGTACATTATCTATTAATAGTGTATCTATATCATTGATTGGAATGGTTATTTTATCATCGTTATTAAAAATAATTAGATTATCTAAAAATAGTCTTAACCTTTGTGCATTTTCTATTTCTACAATTTTTCAACCCATACTTTTTTACAAAGATAGACAATAAAAAAGCCTCCAAAGAGGCGGTTGCGACATTTTAGTCTTGTCTTGACATAGTAACATATATTAACAAACTAAGCCACACTATTGTGGCATAATTATTATAACAAATTATTTAATGTCATCAACTGATTTTATATTATAAACATTACCTAATGGATCAACATCACATATTTTATATTCATTTCATTTTTCTGGAGAAATAAATAATCTTTTTTTCTCTACTTTGCCTTTTTCGTTAGTTTTAATTTCAAGATCTTTATAAACATATTTAATTTCAATTTTATTATTAGTCCCACCAGATACATAGAAAAGTTTATTTTCTTTCAATAAACATGAACCACGTTTTAACTCAATATAGTTATTAGATGAAATTTTATCTTTTAAAATTGAATTTATTTTTTCTTCATCAGGTTCTAATATTGAAGAACCGTTTTTATTCTTTGATTTTAATAATAACACATTAATATATACAGGTAATACATTACCATTTTTATCTTTATATAGTCTAATTGATGTTCAATTTAAATTATCATAAAAAGCTTTATTATTATGACCTTTTAATCTAAACTTTGATTTTATATCATTAATTTCTGAATCTTTATACCTTAAGTATCTCAAAAATATTGGATTATTAAATATATTTAAAACTACTTTATCAGTTCTTATATTCTTAGATTCCAATTCTTTTTTTATAATATCAGATTCCATATAATTAATAAAAGGGTTTTTGGAGTTACCGTTAAGATAATCTAAATAAATCTTATTTAGTTCATCATAAATATTTTTATCACATAGTAATTTTTCTCTATCTTTACATTCTTCACCAAAGTATTTTTTTAAATTACTAATTTTATCTTTCTTTGTAGATAAAATATCTAACTTTGTAATTTTAAAGTATATAGTTTTATGATCTTTTTCTTCTTTTCTAATAGAATACAATGTTTCATTTGATAATGGTATATTATCCTTACTAACAATCATTCTTGAAAATCTAATAAATTTTTCTTTTATATTTTTATCTAAATAATTTCTCATTTCTTTTTCAAAAGATTTAGCAGATTTATTAAATTCTTCATTTTTAAATATGTTGCTATTATCAAAAATAACTTCTCCTGTTTGATTATTAACTCAACATACTTTGTCGTCTTTTGTAACCTTCTCTCAATCTAGATATTTATTTTTAATCAATGATTCAATTTTACTATTGATACCAAGAAAACATATTATAGAGGCATCGATTGCATGATGAGAATACTCTTCTCTTTTTTTCATAAGTAATCTATCTGGTTTTTCATCTTTTTGATAATCTTTTTCGTTAAAATAATTATTTCTAGCAAAATTTGTAATACTACCGTTAATAACGTTAATTATCACTTTTTTATCTTTGTATTGTTTTGAACTATTAAAAAAGTCTTTTAGGTTATTTAAAAATAAACGCGAGATATACCTAGTATCATTTAATTGTCTATTAACAAAACCATTTAAATCTGAGATAGGTTCTCCTTCATATAATAAAAACTTTTCTTTTTTATTTTTATATTTATTTTGTAATTGTTTTAATTCTTTACTATCACTTACTAACATTCTATTACCAATGTCATCTAATGTTTTTTCAATTCTTTGTTTATATTCTTTATGATATTTTCCTTTACCACTTAATCATTGATTTGGTGTTAAAGAACCCTTCTCATGGTTATTAGTAGCTTTGGTTAAAACTTTATTATTTAATGAATCTGTAAATGAATAAGTGTATGGAATAATGTGATCAATATGATATTCATTTGGTTTTGATAACAAGTCGTCTAAATTTATATATTCTCCATCATAAACATCGCACATTCCTTGTTCACATCATAGTAAAAACTTTATTTTGTTTTCACCTTTTTTTATCTTATTTATATCAACTTTATGATGTTCAATTAATTTTTCTAATCTTTCCTTATTGTCTTTGTTTAATTTATCAATTGCTTTTTTACCATCTTCAGAGTTTAAATCTCTAGCCATTTCTATTACAATATTAGAAATTTCATAGTCTTTATATTTCTTATTTTTCATTATTGAATTTAAAACCTTAATGGCTTGATTAAAAGTCTTTTAACAGTGGAAGGCATTATTTCATCTTTGTATAAATTCTCTGGAAAATATTTATATTTAGAAAATTTATTTTTATCTGATTGATGGTGTTCATCAAAAAATGTCATTTGATTTTTAGTTTGGTTAGAATTTGATTCACCTTCTTTTTTTAAGGCATATTCGATAAATTCATTTTGTGCTTTTTTAGATAATGACGAAGTTCCAGTAGATCAAAAATTTAATTCTGCTAATTTAGCTATTTTATCATCATTAATTTTATTTAAAGTTTCATTGCTAGAATTTTTAAAAAATTCCTTTAAATGTTTTGTTCTATCTTCAGTATTTTGATAATTTACACCAGCATCAAATATATTAGAATATAAATTCCTATCATTTAAAAGCGATGTTTCTTGTCCCAATTCTTCTCTAAATCATTTCATTATTTCTCTACATGATTTAAGTTCTTCTATTAAGAATTTATCCTTATTATCTTTTCTTAATCCACTTATAATTTGATCTTTTTTATAGCCTAAATGTTTTAACATTTTATCTAAAGTTAATTTACTTTCATCTGTAATAGATAATATTTCATTTTTTTCTTCACATGTTAAAAAGAAAGATATACCATCGTTATCTTTTAACTTTAAATTAGCTAAATCATTTAATAAGTTAAAAACTTCTGTAATTGGTGATTTTTTATAATTTCTTGGTTCATTAGGATAGTATGTACATTTTCCAATTAAATTATCTCAAAGGTTACCACCCTTTCAAATTAATTGGCCTTTATCATTAAATTGTGTCCTTCCATATTTACTTAATTGCCTTTCTGAACCAGGACCTTCTGAATAATGACGGTGTCTTTTAAATAAATCAATAAATTTATTAATAAAATCTTCATCAATATTAGAATTAGATAATATTTTTCTAATCTCATCTTGATACTTATGATTTGGAATAATTTGATTTTCATCATTACCTAAAACTCTTCCTGTTTGTTTAAATCATTCATGTTGATTTTCACAAGGATATAAATTTTCATTATATGTTTTTTTAAGTTGCTCTAATTTACTTTTCTTTTCTCTATCTTCTTTTTTTTCATTATCATCATCAATAGTTAAAATTGTTCCACGATGTTTGATATAGTTATGTAAAATCAAAACAAGTTCGTTAGTAGCAAGTTTTTCTTTCAATCCTTTTACCTTTATTTCTACAGGTAAATAATATGAATCAGTATTTTCGTCATATATAGGATTTGTAATATATTCCTTAAATTTTTCTTCATTAGAAATAATTTTATATTCAATAAGTAATTTACATAGTTCATCTTTTCTTAATTTTAAACGACGAATTCTTCTTCTTCTACCTCTTGCAGTTCTTCTAGTTTCAACATCAGAAAAACTATTATTTTGTGGATCATCAAATAGTCTAACACCCATATCAATGATAATTCTATTGTTTTTATCTGTATTATCAATAATAGATCAACCGACAGATGTGGTACCAAGATCAAAACCTATAGCAATTTTTTTCATATATTCTCCTAGTTCTAAAGTACGCACTTTTGTAAGATAAAAGAAGATTTTTAAGTTAGTAATTTGAATGCTTACAAGTTCTTACAATAAATAAGATTTAAATTTTAAAATTTTATTAATAATAGATTAATAAAAATTAGACTATGTCCCTATATTGAGACAAATATGGACATAGTTTAAATAATTAACTTATATATTATATATTAATTCATTTAATTATCTAAAATATTTAAATGTTTAAATCACCATCTTTCTGGACTGGCTAGTAAAATTAAGTTGGACAATAAAAAATCCCACCAAATATAATTGGTAGGATTAGTCCACTTATTTTTAAACAACTTCTGGAAGGGACCTATATGTATTTTAAACATAAATTCATTTATTAAACATAAAAAGATCGAAAAAGTGTGAAACCTTAACATCTAATGAAAAGTATCATTCAGTGATAAAGTTATATGAAGATTTTATTAAACAATATTTAAGAGCATTAAATAAGAACAATGATGTTAATGCTCAAAAAGCAGCATATAAATTCTTGAATAAATTTCAATGATATTTAACTACTATTCAAGAAATTGAATTTCAAAAATTAAGTATTAATGATTATTTTAGATTAAAAAGAAAGTATTCAAGAACACAATTTTTTTGCCCTTAAAAATAAAATCATTAATTTAATCAATAAATCCTATTTTATTTGAACTGATCATATTGATAAATTACCAATAAATAAAAATATTGAGAATAAATATAATAAGGAATCCAGAAGAAAATATTATTATCATCCTAAAAGGCATCAAATTATTGAGCCCGGTCATGTTCAACTAGATTTAAAAATATTAGGAGGAAATGAAAATGGATTAAACAGATTATTCCAATTTTCAATATGATAGATACTCATTCTCGATTTACATATAGTTTAGCACTAGATAATGCATCAACACAAAATATTATGTATGCTATTGAATCAGGATTTAAATATTTTAAAAGCAATGGTATCAAAATTAAGTCTGTTCAAACTGATAATGCGATGATGTTTAAGAACACAAATTTTATTCATGCAATGAATTTGTAAAATTGCTTAAAACTAAAGGTGTGATTAAAAGGTTAATCCAATTTGGTCAACCTGAGTGTAATGGTTGTTTAGAAAAATTTCATAATACTATCGATAAAAAATGTTGCTCACAATTTAAACAAGCAAAATCACTTGATGAAATTAAAAGAATTATTTTTTGTTTTAGTTATGAATATAACTGCAAAAGGTTCCATTATTATTTAGAATTAGAACATCTGCCTTATGCTCAAAAATTTTTAATACTGTTTTTATACCCATCTTTTTGGACACCCCTATATAATGTATCTAAGGGGTAGACGAAAAAATCCCCCAAAAGGACCTTAGGGGATTTTAGTCCACTTCAAAAACACTACTTTTGAGAGGACATTATGTATTTTAAACAAAAAAAATATTTTTTACTGAATAAAAAAGAAA
>CAJGBT010000040.1 GCA_904501665.1 uncultured Bacilli bacterium
AATACAAAAATAAAATTTTGATCATTTAATAACTAAAAAATAAAAATACTCTTTGCCAACAAACCAAGAGTACTTTAATGCATCAACAATTTTAATATGATATATTAATATTAGCGTTGCACTTTATATTTCATTTTAGAACCTTAAACTTCATGTTTAAGGTTTTGTTTTATATCTTATTAAAATGATGAAATCTATATTATTTCAATTCAATGATAGTGATTTAGAAAAAAAACATATATTATTTAGTTAAAGTAAATTATAGAATTAATATATTATAATAAAATGTTTTAAGATTATATACAAATGATATTAAAACAAGAAGACATTTTAATTATAAAAAATATAATTGAATTATAATTTATGGGTGTTAATATGAATAGAAAATTTAATGATCAAGAATTAATTAGAAGACAAAAATTAAAACAATTGCAAGATAATGGTAAAAACCCTTATGCAATTACAAGGGTTAAAAGAACCTTATCTATTGATGAATTTAACAAGAAATATGATAGCTTTTCAAAAGATGAATTACATGATTCAAATCAAAAAGACATAGAAATTTTAGTTGGTAGAGTAATTAATATTAGACAAACATTTATTCAAATTAAAGATTTTTCAGGTCAAGGTCAACTATATATTAATAAACAAAATTTTAAAGATGTTTTTGATTTTTTTAAGAATTATGTGGATATAGGTGATATTATTGAGGTTCATGGTAAAGCAATGAAAACTAATACAGGAGTAGTAACTCTTGATGTTAGCAAAATGCTTATTGTAAGCAAGGCATTGAAGGTCTTGCCTGAAAAATTTCATGGCTTGGTGGATGAAGAATCACGTTCAAGACACCGATATGTTGATTTGATTGTTAATGATAATTCAATGAAAACATTTATTTTGAGATCAAAAATTATTTCAATCATTAGAAACTATATGAATTCATTGGGATATTTAGAAGTAGAAACACCTATTTTACAACCGATTCTAGGTGGTGCTAATGCACGTCCATTTATAACTTATCATAATGCATTATCTAGAAATTTTTATTTAAGGATTGCTCCTGAATTACCATTAAAAAAATTAGTAGTTGGTGGTTTTGAAAAAGTTTATGAGATTGGCCGTATTTTCAGAAATGAAGGTATGGATGCTACACATAATCCAGAATTTACATCACTAGAAGCTTATACTGCTTATATTGGTATGGAAGAAACAATGAATTTAGTAGAGAACATAATTACTCACATTGTAAAAACATTAGGAATTAAAACAGTCAATTATCGTGGTTTTAAAATTGATTTGACTAAGAAATTTAATCGAATTCATATGGTAGATTTTATTAAAGAAAAAGTAGGAATAAACTTTTGAGAAATTAATGATTTAAAAGAGGCTTTATCTTTATGTAAAAAACATAATATTCAATTACAAAAACATCAACAAACAATTGGCCATATTATTAATGCTTTTTATGAAGAGTTTTGTGAAAAAGAATGCATTCAACCAACATTTGTTTTCGGACATCCTGTTGATGTTTCACCATTAGCTAAGATTGATTATAAAAACCCAAAGTATACTGAGAGATTTGAATTATTTATTGGACAAAAAGAATTTGCAAATGCATTTGCTGAATTAAATGATCCTATTGATCAATATGAAAGATTTGAAAATCAACTAAAAGAAAAATCATTAGGAAATGATGAAGCAGTTGAAATGGATATTGACTTTATCGAAGCATTAGAATATGGATTACCTCCAACAGGAGGCTTAGGAATTGGTATTGATAGATTAGTAATGTTATTATCTGAAAATGACACTATTCGTAATGTATTATTATTTCCGCATTTAAGAGATTAGTAAAATGAGTATTAAAAAAAATAATAAGGAATATTCTAATATTGAAAGCTATGAATTAAAACTAAAATCAAGAATAAAAAATAAATTTTTAGAATTTTTAATTAATACTTTTAATCTTATTGAAGTTGATCCAATTTATATTACTAAAAGTAAATATTTACCTAATTTTAAAAGATTGATTAATTTTGATAATGCTATTGATGGAAACATTTATTCTATTAATGAATTTATTGATTTTTCAATCCTAAGTTATTTTTCTATCTTAAGTAATAGTATTGGTAGCGGAATTATTACTTATTATTGCAAATTTTCAAGAGATTTTGCTAAATTTAGTAAATATAACTTTAATTTTTTATTACTATACAAGTTAGTACAAGAAGAAGCTAATGAAAACAATATAGGAGAAAATGTTTTAAAAATTTTTAAAGGTTTTAATGAAATTATTAAACCTTATAGTAATTTTAAAAATTTAGATCTTTTACCTAAATTAAAAATTACTAATGTGGATAATATTCTTAAAAAATATCCTTTATTAAAATTTAATGATGCATTGAATCAAGAAATTTTTTCTCAAAAATTTATATTGGTTTTTGGTTTAAATGGGAAAAATAGAAAAAATATTAATTTAATTGATTATAAAAGTGAAATTTATGTTAATAACTATGGAAAATTATTTTTTTATGATGAAAAAATTGAGAAAATATTAGAATTTGGGATTGTTAATATCTGCCCAAGTCAAGATAATATAATTGATTATGTTAAAAGAAAACATATAGATCAAGAAGTTTTTTCTAATATCTTAAAAAATTTCCCTAAAAATGAAAATTTATTAACAATTGACATTAATTTTTCTAAGATATTTTTTTATTTAATAAATGAATCTGATTTTATTGAAAAAAAATTATAATTTTTTTCTTTTTGATATTTTCCAAAAAGCTACTATCAACAAAAAAATGCAATAATAATATAAAATTTAAAGATATACCTAAAATCAATATATACTATATATCCTTGTAAATAAAGTGATAAAATATTGTTATGTCTAAAACTTTTAAAAACTTTGAAGAACAAATAGAATTACTAGAATCTATGAAATTAACCATAGATGATAATGACAAATTAAAATGATATTTGCAAGCTTATAATTATCAAAATATAATCAATGGTTATAACGATTTTTTTATGTCAAATAATGATAGAAAAAATAATCTATATAAAAAATATGCAACATCTAATGGGATTATTGAACTTTTTAATTTTGATAGAGTAATATCTAAAAATATATTATCATCTATTCAAAATATCGAAAGAATGATTTCAACATCTACAGCTTACACAATAGCTAAAATAATGAATGATAATAATATCAATGATGGAAAAATATTTAATCTTGATAAAAACAATATTTTACTAAAAAAAATATTTATAACTACTAAAGATGATGTTAATTTATTTAATGATGTTTATGAAAAATTAAAAAATTCTTATGATACAAACAAAGACTGCAACAAGGATATTTATAAAAAATATGAAAAATTTGACAATATTCCTATATGAGCAATAGTTATTAATGCAACATTTGGTAATATATTATTTATATTAAAAAATTTAAAAGAAAATGTATTCTTTATGGTTATGAAGAATTCAACATTAAAGAATTGAAATAATTTAAATAAAGGCGAAATTATTAACTTGTTGACTATATTAAAAGATATTAGAAATAGAATTTGTCATAATAATGCTCTTTATAACATTTCAATATCTAATGAATCAAAAAGACTAGTTATTAAAAAAATGATAAATAATGATGTTCATGCACATAATAGTAAAATGAAATTATATGAAATAATAAAGGTTATAGAAAAATTTGATCCTAATACAAAAGATTACCTTTCAAATAGTATTTCCAATAAATTCAATGAATTTAAAAATATAAACGCAAAAATAGTTGAGGAAATAAGAGAAAATATATGAAATAAAAATTAAAGGTCACAACCCGAAGTTGTGACCCTGCGTGTGCTCATAAGAACATCACTTATACATTTTTATTCTATCATAAAAATTTATAAACTTTATGATTTTTATTGTTTAATGGACCATCTTATTGAACAAGCCACTTCTACTCATAATTATATAATAATTTAATAGCTTTAATTGGTTTCATATATCTTTCTACATAACTAATTCCTTTTATTTTTCTAATCCATAATAATAATGATATCTACAATTGTTATATTCATTTATAAACTCATTAATAATATTTTTGCTCCCTCAATTGTTTTGGCTTTTGCTAATCTAGTTGAGCATTTTTTATCTATTGTTAAATGTAATCTTTCTACACACCCATTTGCTTGTGGTACATTTAATAAAGGAATTAATCTTATAATGAATTTTTATTTCTTAAAAATTGATATAGCTTTCTAATAAATAAAATTATTGCCCTTAAACATCATGGCATTATCAGTTTGAATCGTCTTGATTTTAATTCCAATATCATTAAAATGTTGAATACCTGATTCTAAAGCATTGATAATTTCTTGTTAAGAAGCATTATCAATTACTTTTGAGTATGCATATCTAGATTAGGTTTCAATCATATCAAAAAATATTGGTTAATTATAAATTTACAATCTTGATAATTATATTTTTTAGTAATGTTATTTTTAATTGGTAATTTACCAATATGATTAATTCATTCAAAATAACCATTATTAATCTTTTTATTAATTAATTTGATTATCTTATTCTTAAAACCATATCATGTTTGTTTTATGCATTAAAGGCAAACTAGTTAATTTAAAAAATTGGTTTTCTGATTTAAATGTAGTTGTTATGATATTTAATTGATTAATAAATTTCCTAAACCTGGTTTCAAATTTAAATCCTAATAATAGATCATGATATTTTTTAGTTCCTTTTTGAAATTGATAGATTTTATGTTCATTTTCTAATTTGTTTCAAAATTGATTCTAAAATCATTAAAAAGGTCATGAAAGACCTTAATTTTCTCAGTTTAACTTAGCTTTATATTTTTTTGATAAAAATACATATGGTTCTTTAAAAGTATGGTTTTTGAAGTGGACTTAAAAATCCCTAATAGTATAGATTGGGGATTTTTTCATCTACTCCCAATTATAATTATAGGGGTTGTTCAAAAAGATAGGTTTAAAACAATTTTTGTTTAATGGACCATCTTTTTGGACATACCACTTCTGTTAATAATTATACAGTAGTTTAATTGCATCTTGTGGAGTCATATATCTATTTGCATATGGAATGTTTTCTTTCTCAAGTTCTGAGTAATAATGGTATCT
>CAJGBT010000041.1 GCA_904501665.1 uncultured Bacilli bacterium
ACCAACAATCAGAGAATTAATATTAAATGTAACTAGTGAAGTTAAAGAAATGAAATCTGATATCAAGCAGTTAAAAACTGAAATGTTAGAAGTAAAAGAAGATATCAAACATATCAATGACCGGTTAGATAACATTGAAGTTAGACTAGATCATGTTGAAGAACAGCAAAAAGAACTTAAAATAGAGATGATAAAAGTAAAAAAAGATATCAAACAAATTAATTACCGATTGGACAGAATAGAGAATTGCCCAACCATCAAAAAAGAACTTATTGTTTAAATTAATTTATTTTTCTATTAATATATAGGCTAAAATTTTTTAAATTTTTGCAAAAATTTCACTTTTAGACAAATAAAAATGAAAAATAAGAATTTTTCTCCTTTATTTAAGATAGAGACATTTAATAGATGCAATTAAAAACTAAAATTAAATCAAAAGGAGTCATTTTATGATTAAATTTAATAAGAAAGCTTTTCTAGCAGCTTTAAGGAATAGAACATGAAACTATGCTATTAAAGTACATGAAGATGAAAACGCTGCTCAATGAACTATTTATTTAGGAACAGAAATTATGAAGTCATCAAATAATAATCAAAATCAAGGGTTTAGTGAGTTGCAATTACAACAATTAGGTCAATTGATTGATGTTAAGTTACAACCTATTTATAATGAAATCAAACTTGTTAAGGATGATATCAAACAAATTAATTACCGATTGGATAGAATTGAGAATTGTCCAACTATTAAAAAAGAATTAGCTTTATAGTTTGAAATTTACTTTTTTTAAGCAATTTTCTAAATTTTTGCAAAAATTTGAAATTTTTTTACCTTAGTTATAGATGAGGTGAAAATATGTCAAAAATATCAAAAAATGAAATTTTAAAGTTACTGAAGCAATATAATATTAATGAAGCATCTAAGAATGATTGTTTAGATGGATCAATTGAAGTTAACATTAAATTCGGTGATCAAAAAATGAATAAACAACCAACAATAAGAGAATTAATATTAAATGTAACTAGTGAAGTTAAAGAAATGAAATCGGATATCCAACAATTAAAAACTGAAATGATAGCAGTAAAAGAAGATATCAAACAAATCAATGGCCGGTTAGATAACATTGAAGTTAGACTAGATCGTGTGGAAGAACAACAAAAAGAAATTAAAAGTGATATCAAACAAATTAATTACCGATTGGATAGAATTGAGAATTGTCCAACTATTAAAAAGGAACTTTCACTATATTAATGATTTATTGTTATTATAAATAAAATCTTTTTAGAATCTTAATTTAAAAAAATGATAATTAATAAATATCTTATAGTCACAATACCTACTATAGTTGGTATAATTAATTGATATAAACTATGGTAGTTAAAGAATTTATTAAAAAACTTAATATAAATGCACCTTTTAATTCAAAAAAAGACACATACAAAGGGTATTATTATCCTTATAAACCAATATTAATGATATCTATATTAAAAAATATTAATGATATTAATTTATTATTTAATCATCCAATATTAATTGATAAAAACTCACCAATTACAAAAACTTATTATGATTTATTAACAAATAGTGAGGTTATGTTTGAATTTTTTAAAGAAGAACATAGGAATAAATCAGAATGATGTACATTAATTTATAATGAAAAAGTTAAAAGTGAAGTTGTCAAAAATATTTTTGACAATCCTGCCCAACATTTAAGAGTGAATGATTTTTTTATAGTTAATAAAAAAAATAAGACCATTGAAATTAAGGTTAATAACAATGAAAATTTAGAAGAATTAAAAAATTTCTTATTAGGAGAATCAATATCTTGTTTAGAACGATGTGTACCTGAATATAAAGGTTTAAAAATTGATGAATTAACAAATTATGAAGGCTATATCAAAAATAAAATATTAAGTGGTTTTGGATATGAAAATATTAATAAAGAAAAAGCAGGAAGGCTATATCAACATATTTTTGCCAAGATCATTTTTGAAAGAGATCAAAAGTGTAAAATATGTTGTTTAGATTTACCTGAACTATTACAAGCAGCTCATATAAAACCATATAGCAAGTGCGATAATGACATTGATAGATATAGTGAAAATAATGGTATATTATTATGTTGCAACCACCACAAACTATATGATAGAGGGTTTTTCACATTTACAAATGATTGAAAAAATAAAAATCTCAAAAGAATTAAAACAAGAGGATGCTAATTTATTAATTAAAACATTTGAGCCATGTTATTTAGATATTCCAAAGAAATTCTCTTTTAATTCAGCTAAACCTTATATTGACTATCATCAAAATAATATATTTAGAAGTTAATTAACGTTGTTGATAATCAAAAAAACGTTTTTGTTGTTGTACTTGATTAGATTGGTTAGTTTGAATAGATTGTGTATTTTGCTTTGTTGGAAATGGAGTAAAATTTGGTGGTACATTAGGCTGATTTCTATTTAAACTATTGACAAAACTATTAGGTGAAGGTGGTGGTAAATTGTTAAATCCTTTAGCATTATTGATTGTAGGTGGAGGTGGAGGTGGAGCAAAGCGACTAGTTGGTTGTGAAATAGGTTTAGAAGTTGAATTATTGTTGTTTGATGTCTCTGTTTTTTGTTTTGACATTTTTTTTTTATCTTCACTAGTTTTAATTTTCTTGTCGCTTTCGTCTTTTTTCTTTTTGAATATTTGATTTCAAAAACTTGGTTTTGAATCAACTGTTGGTTTAGAAAAAATATTATTTAATTGTTTTTCTTTTTCAACTGCTTCAAATTCAACTGTTGGTTTATCTACTGATACTTGAGTATTTAATTGAATATCTATATTTGGTTTTGTTTTAGAATTATTTTTACAATTAATATCAACAAATTCATAAGGTAAATCTAGTCCTTCATCAAAGTGCTCTAATATTTCCTCATTGTTTTTAATTCATCATTTTTCTAATGGTAAATTTATTGATATATGATTCATGGCTAAATCATCACAATCAAGATTTTCTCGTTGAAAAAATTTAATGCTACATTCACCAAAATCAGTTTTATCTATTCTTAATTTTTCATGACCGGTTTTTAGAAAATACTCATAATTAGAAATTGTTAATAATTCTTTTTTAATTTGAATAACTTCCCGATCAATTTCTTTTAATTGTGATTCACTTAGTTTTTCTTTTTCTCTTAAAGTATCATAAAATCTTAATTGAGCAAAAAGTTCTTCTTTGGTTCTTGTTACATGAGGTTTTTCTCAAACTATTTCCTCATTATTTTTAGGAAGTTCATAAAAAGAACGAGAACGACTAAAATAAGATTCTAATTCTTCTTTTAATAACTCATATTCTTCTTTAGATAACTCATTAGCATTTGTTTGTTCTGCTAAAAAATCAAGTGATGGTTGAAAATCAACAACATCTTCCTCTTGATTAATTTTATTATTTTTATTCATTGTTATTATCCTTTTAATGATGAAAATAAATTACTTGATTCATCTAGAACTATTTGATCAATGAAAGTCATTAAATTACTAAAATAATTGTTTGGATTATCAAGCGCAGGTTCATGTCCAGCCATAGCAATAATAGCAATTTGAGAGTCTTTAATAAGACTTCGCATCTTGTTAGCTACATCATTAATTCTTACAAGTCCATCACTATCTCCAAAAACAACCAATGTTGGTTTTGTAATATTAGTATATAAATTTTCAATAGAACTTCTTAACTCATTTGATAAAAGTGTATCTAGTTGTAAAGATAAAGCATCAAAGTTTTGAATATAAAAATCTAATTTTGCTTTTTTATAATTTTGTCAAATAGGGTTATTAAATGATTTTATATCATAGTTAAAAACTTGCATTCTTAACAATTGATCTAAATCTTCAGGTAATCTTGGAATTAAAATGTCTTTTACTTTAGTTGCATCCATTTGAAATGATGTTTCAATAGGAGAAACTAAAATATTAGCAATTAGTCTTTCTGGAATCATCATATTTAATAAAGCAACAACAGCTGCTGAAGAACTATGACCAATTAATACTACTTTTTCTAAATTATTTTTAAAAATAAAGTCTCTAACTAAATCAGCATATTGCTTAATTGTTAAATCTTCTACATTAAATCATGGTGAGCGTCCATGAGCAGGAGCATTAATTGCATAATAATCATATGAAACTAGTAGATTAGCAAAATTTTCATGATTCAAGTAATCACAACTAAAACCAGGTAAATAAATAATTGATGCTTTAGGTTGCATTACTCGGCCAATTTGCTTCCCTAATAAAGAATATTGAATATCTAAATCATTAACAGTTAATTTTCTATTTTTAAAAGAATCCATAAATTACTCCAAAAATTTTTACTATTTAATTATATAAAAAAGACTTTCATTTTAATAAAAAATATAATTGTTTAATGGACCATCTTTTTGGACATACCACTTCTGTTAATAATTATACAGTAGTTTAATTGCATCTTGTGGAGTCATATATCTATTTGCATATGGAATGTTTTCTTTCTCAAGTTCTGAGTAATAATGGTATCTTTC
>CAJGBT010000042.1 GCA_904501665.1 uncultured Bacilli bacterium
AAGATACCATTATTACTCAGAACTTGAGAAAGAAAACATTCCATATGCAAATAGATATATGACTCCACAAGATGCAATTAAACTACTGTATAATTATTAACAGAAGTGGTATGTCCAAAAAGATGGTCCATTAAACATTATATTTCATTTTAGGAACAAAATAAATAATTTGTTTTATAATATAGGATATATACAAAATTATATTTTATGCAAAAAAAGACAAAAAAAGGTTTAATAATTGGGATAGTAAGCGGAGCAATATTATGTGCAATTGCTATTCCGCTTTTAGTTGTTTTTATACCAAAAATTATTAACACAAAAAGTAATATTAATAAATTAGTTGAAAATCAAGTTATACCTACACACGGTCAAGAAGTAAATAGTAAAGATTCAAAGTACATCAAATATTCAACTGTTGCTGATATCCCAAATGATCAAAAGGTTCAAACAATTAATGATTTTGCTCAAAATGCTTTATCTAATAATCAAGGATTAGATGCTTTTTTTTCAACAGTTATTTCTAATATTTTAACTGACTTCTTTAAAAACATTAAAGGTTCAAAATCATATATTGAAAAATTTAATAATTGAATTAAATCAATTGATGATTCTTGAAATAGTACAGTACAAAGTTACAAAAATAATTATGGTTCTGACTGAGAATTTTATTTTCAATTAAAAGAATTAGATCCTGTTGGCGGAAATGAAGATGATTGAAAACGAGAAAAATTATTCTCTTATGTAAATAGTGAATTTGATAATCTATTTAATAATAAAAGTTATATTTCCTTAGTTAAAAAAGATTCAAATGGTAAAAAACAAATTGTAAATAATATATCTGAAAGTATGCTTTTTGATAAAGATGTAATTTTTAATGGGAATGGCGAACCATGTAACATTGAATTTTTTGCCTCTGAACCAACTCAAGATCCTTCTATTATTCAAAACAATCCTAGTTCTTTTGACATAGCAATGGCTGACTTACAAAGTTTTGTTTTTGATGATTATGTTAGAACACAATTACCACTTGTAACATCAATGGTACTATTTAAACATGAAGCACCTGCAACTGATGGTTATTCAAATTTTTTTAATATTCCTAAAGCTAAAAGATTAAATGGTGGTACTGATCCAGTGGGCACAGATGCTTCTTATATTTGACAAGCATACAATCCACAAATTTTTACTAGTGATGGAAAAATGAATGCAACTGCTAAATATAATGCTTTTGTAAATGACTATAAAAATAAAAATAAAAAAATAATTATTGATGATTTAGGTGGAGCAATTAATATTCCAGTCTCATACACTGATGATTCTGCAACCTTATATTTAATCAAAGCTTCTGATGTTTTTGACACATCATTTACTCAATATGCCGCTGCCTCTATGTATAAATTAAATAATATTTTATATGGTGTGACTGATAACACATTACCAAAAGAATCTGAATTTATGAAGGTAGGTGACACTTTGAAAGGTTCATCTGATACTGTTCCAGCAGGAAATGAAATTATGTCTAATTTCTGAAATTATGCTAATGGTCAACAAAATGGCTATTTTAATTTACCTGATGTTGTGAAAGCAATAGTTAATGATGATAATCAATATTCTTTTAAAGGTATCTATAATGGAGTGCAATCCATTACTGATTCTATTGATATTGAAAATTCTCCATTTATCATGTCAAGAAATGAAGCAGGTGTTCATATTATTGGTATTGATCGATATGATGCAATTAAAGCAGCTAATTCAATTGATAAAAAAATAATTGAAATTAAAAATACATTATTATGAAGAGATTTAATTTCTAATACAACATTGCCATCAGGACAAAATGCTTCATCAGTCACAGGTTTTTCTATTAATCTATTTAATGATATTAAAACTTATTATTCTAATAATAGAAATCGCTTATTAATAAAATATATCTTATCTAAACAAAAAAACCCACCTCAATCAGATCAAGAAAAATTAGCATATATTTTTTCTGACAAATATGCAAATATGACTTATTATGAAGATGTAGCAAAGCAAAAGCTAATTTCTGATAATGATAGAGATCTTTTTAATACGTATAATGATGCTATTGAATATGATAACTATGAGAAAAGAGCATCAACTGTAAGAGAAAAAGTATTAGGTCTTCAATCAAATTATATTGGTAAATCATACGGAAACCCTAGTTATAATGATGCTTTTATTACTAATGGGTTAGCAGGGATGCTACCATATTCTAGAAATATAATTGAAAATAATTATACTTCAGCAAATGGAGTTTATAATGATGTATATGGTACTTATGAATCAATTACACCTCGAATTATAAGTGATGGACAATTGTATCAAGCTACTACTGCAAAAACAAAAAAAGATTTATATACTACTACAGCACAAACATATTTAGATGCTGTAAATACAGAGAATCCATTGCAAATTAAAAATCTTACTTATGTCTCTAGTCGTTACAACCAATATTTAATTGTTGGTAATCAAGAAAACAAAAGCAACCGTTATTATGCTGGTGTTGGTGATCGTATTAATAAAGCAATCAATTCTTGAATCTCTTCACAACAAATAAGTAACATTGTTATTAACCAAAAAATCAAAGCATATTTAACTTCTAAAAATGCTCATATTGATGTTGATAAATTTACATTTGATACTACTAGTGGTAATACATCATCAATTCCAGCTTCTAATGAAGATGGAGTTGCCTTTATCAATTCTCGTTTATTGTATGCATATAATTTAAAGCAACGTTTTACTTCTATTGATAATAATATTATGGCTAGTACGGGGAATTGAAATAGTTTTCAAACCTTATATGATTTATTAGTTAATAGTAATCAAGCAAAAATCATTAATGGTAGTTATACTAGTGAACAACAAACAGCATTAAAAAATTTATTAACTTGATTATATGCTTTTGATTTTGGAGCTGATAAAAATGGTAATATGATCTACAAGTTTACAAAATTTAGAGATTATCTATTAGATAAAACAAATAATAATGGACGAGCTGCCTTTGTTTGAGCAAGCAATGAGAAAATTAATCAAATTCAAGGTTATAAAGATGCCTCTTTAAATGAGCAATTTGCCTTTAAAGCAAAACCATTTGATGTTTTTAAAAACACATATGGATATGCATATCAAAATGCTTCTAATAATTCAATCAAACCTGTTGTTAATGATGGTTCTAGTTTATTGTTTGGAAATGATGTAACATTTGATACTCGCGCTGAATATTGAAGATATGCTTCCCCTGATAAAGCTATTTCTACTGCAAATAATTCATTTACTGGATTTTTAGGAATGCAATTTCCAGGAAATGTTAGCTCTACATTAGACTCGAGTGCTTCTTCATTAATTTTCAATTCAAATGCTCAATTTTATAATGATGATCGTACATCATCTAATTCTCAAGGATTTTTATATAATTTAGCAAATAACCGAACAGATGGAATGAAAAAATTAGATGAAGAAATTGGATTAATTAGAACTACTACTGCAAGAGACAAAGCAATAGAATGATTAAGGGATATTTTTAATGCTAATAGTTTACATTTTAATGATGACCAAAAAGAACAATTTAAAAATTTAGAACAAGAAATTATTCATGCTTCAAATAGTGGTGGACCAAATGGTTATATTCAAAAATTAAAAGATTTAGCTGAATTGGTTGTTCCAGAGTCGGCTTTTGACAGAGTGGAAAAACAACAATTAGTAAATTCAAATGTATCAATACAACAACCAGACAACTCCCGTTATTTTGGTGATATGAACAATATGGCTTCTCAAGTTATTGTAACTCAATTTAATTATGATGATGTTGTTTCATTATTTGATACTAATAATGATAAAACTATTAATGCTGATGATGAAGGAATCAATTGACAAAGTGTCAATACCAATGGTTTTCTAGGAGTTAGTCCTGAAGCTTTCTTTATTTCAGCAATGGATTGATATTCTAATAATACATTATTTTCAACTAGTGCCTTTGCTGAGATGAAAGAAAACCAAGGTAAGATTATAGTATTTGATCGTCGTCTAAATGATTTATTTGGTGAAGATTGAGTTGAAAATTATAAGAAGAACGAAGTTAATTAATTTATTTTATAGTCATTTAGGCATCATTTAATTAACCATTTTTATTAATTACTACACTTAAAACTAATGCAAATTTTTAGTGAAGTATTTGAGAGCTAACCTTTTTAATGTTGACTAGTAAATATTTAATTAGATTCAAAAAATTTTTAGTTCCTCGTCTTTTTGCTTTTTAATAAAAATTAAGTCTTAACTTTTAACTTGTTTTTATGAAGAATCGATATAAATTTGTGTTTTTATACCCATCTTTTTGGACACCCCTATATAATGTATCTGTGGGGTAGACGAAAAAATCCCCCAAAAGGACCTTAGGGGATTTTAGTCCACTTCAAAAACACTACTTTTGAGAGGACGTTATGTATTTTAAACAAA
>CAJGBT010000043.1 GCA_904501665.1 uncultured Bacilli bacterium
GGTACAACTAAATATGACAAATTATGTTGAATTTCACAATAATAAAAGATTAACCAAAATAGATGGTAAATGATTTACACCTACTGAATATGAAAAAAATTTATATAATGAAAGTGGGCAATTTATTTAAAACTGTCTAAAATTGAATTTAATAATTTAATAAAAGATATAAAACCTTATGATATTTCAAATCGTGAAGGACATGCGGCAAAAGTTTATTGACATTTATTGTTTGGACTTGATTTTAATAGAAGAGATGATGACAATATCATAAATAAATATCTTAATTATGGATATGCAATTTTAAGAGGATATGTTTCAAGATCAATAGTTAAAAAAGGACTTGATCCAAGAATATCTATTTTTCATAAATCTTTTCATAATCATTTTTCATTATCATCAGATTTAATGGAAGTATTCAGGTTTGTTATTGATTATGAAGTTCTTAAAATTTTTAAAAAAGGATTTGAACAACAAACATGATTAGAAGCTAAACAACAATTAATTGAGTGTTTTAATAAAAAGATTAAGATAAATGGACAAGATCATTTTGTGAATAATGCAATTGATTTATTTATTGATGCAATAGTAAATCAAACTAAATTACCAGAAATTGATTTAATAGAAAATGAGTTTAATTAGATATATGCGTATTTTATTGATGTTTGATTTGCCTTCACAAGAAGATTATGAAAAAAAGGAATATCGAATATTTCATAAAAATCTAATTAAAAATGGATTTGTAATGATTCAATTTTCAGTTTATGTAAAAGCAATCAATTCTTATTCAAAAATTAATAGAGAAATTAATAAATTAAGAAAAAATATTCCAAAAAATGGAAATATTAGAGTACTATCTGTTACTGAAAAGCAATATCAAGATATGATTTTAATATTAGGGCATAAAAATATAAATGAGATATATAACAATGATAGGAGGTATATAAAAATTTAATGTTTTCTTTTAAATATAATAATAATTATTATGAACTTGATTTTAATGGTATCAAAATAATTGAAACACATTTTACAACAAATTTTATTAAACAAATTTTTGGAGACCAGGAAAACAAGTGTAATATTGATGGGAAAGTCTATTCTTTTAAAAACATAATTTACATAAATGAATTAACAAAAATTAATGATTATCTTTCTTTATCAAGAAATGGATATATCTATAAAAAAATTATTGATAAATTAAATGATTCCTTATTAATTAATCAAGAGTTAATCAACAAAATAATAGATGAAATAAATCAAGAATTCGAAAATGATATTTTATTGCCTACCTTAGATATGAATAGATTAATTAATTCAATTTTTGATTTAAATGATTTAGGTTTTATTAGTGATCAATCTTTTTTTTATATTTTAAACAAAATAGAATTTGGTGAAAAAAAATTAATTGTTTTTGATAATTGTAAATTTGCTACATACAATTCATGTAAGATGTTACTAAATAATTTTAATATATTAATAATTACTAGTGATATTAGGAATTGTATTAATAATTATAAAGAATTAGAAATTTGTTGTTTTATCAATAATAAAGTATTTGAGATTATTAATTTAGAAAAATTAGTATCTTATTTAGAATACAAAATGTCTGAACCTATAACCGAAAAAGATTTAAATTCTTATATTAATTTTGGAAATAGTAAAAAAGACACATCTATAAATTTTTACTTAAAAGATTTATAGATTTTATTTTAAAAAATTTTAATTTTGACATTTTGGTGTGGTAACATATATTAACAAACTAAAACCTTTATAATTGGTATTTTAACTACTAGAACATTTTGGTGTGGTAACATATATTAACAAACTAAAACTCCACTTGCAATTAATGGATTGATGCCTGCATTTTGGTGTGGTAACATATATTAACAAACTAAAACATGAACAACATAGCTCTACAAGATGATGTTATTTTGGTGTGGTAACATATATTAACAAACTAAAACTATTTTCTATTAATTCAGTGGCAGTCTTAAATTTTGGTGTGGTAACATATATTAACAAACTAAAACATGATTGGTGATAAATAGTACTAATTTCTTATTTTGGTGTGGTAACATATATTAACAAACTAAAACGTCAACATTATTTCTAATTTTCAACTCAAGATTTTGGTGTGGTAACATATATTAACAAACTAAAACAAATAAAAGACCTCTTATTTTTAAAAGTATATTTTGGTGTGGTAACATATATTAACAAACTAAAACAAAAGCAGGAGTTAAAGATGATATCTATTTATTTTGGTGTGGTAACATATATTAACAAACTAAAACTAAAAGTAAATTTGCATAAATACGGGATCTATTTTGGTGTGGTAACATATATTAACAAACTAAAACTGTGTCAGTTTAATCCAGAAACATTTAGACATTTTGGTGTGGTAACATATATTAACAAACTAAAACGGAACACCATATGGTAATAACTCATCAACAATTTTGGTGTGGTAACATATATTAACAAACTAAAACTGTGTCAGTTTAATCCAGAAACATTTAGACATTTTGGTGTGGTAACATATATTAACAAACTAAAACTTTATTTAAATATTTTAAATAGCCATTATAATTTTGGTGTGGTAACATATATTAACAAACTAAAACGGTAAAGGTATTAAGTTTGGTTTTAGTGGAATTTTGGTGTGGTAACATATATTAACAAACTAAAACATGAATTTAAAGTGGTTAATGTTGAATTTGATTTTGGTGTGGTAACATATATTAACAAACTAAAACTAAAGTATATACCTATTGCTATCTTTGTTAATTTTGGTGTGGTAACATATATTAACAAACTAAAACATATTGTAGATTGATTTAATGATAACATGGATTTTGGTGTGGTAACATATATTAACAAACTAAAACAAGGCATCTGAAAATGGGTTTTTAATGTCAATTTTGGTGTGGTAACATATATTAACAAACTAAAACAAAACCAAATTGAAAACAAAAATGAATTGCATTTTGGTGTGGTAACATATATTAACAAACTAAAACAGTTAAAAGCAAATGTTGCTAATAATACTACTTTTAGGATGATAATAATATTTCTTTCTGGCTTTTGTAAAATTAATACCTAATTCTTCAGACAATATCTTTTTAAAAGTATTTATGCTTATTTTTGAAAAATCAAATTGATTGCTAAGATTGTTTTCAATATGAACTTTGCAACAAAAATCTGTAATCCCAAATCTGATTGATTCTTGACAATATTTTAAATAAAAATCACATAATATCCTTCTGGCTTCCTTATTATATTTATTTGCAATATTTTTCTTTATTGGTAATTTATCAATATGATCAGTTCAAATAAAATATGACTTATTGATTAAATCTAATTTTCTCAATATCATCCAGTATTATCAAAAAAAGAATAAAAATATTCAAGTGAATATATATTTATAATGTTTTTAAACTCTTGAATAGAAATATTCATATCAATTGAATCACCAACATAATCTGGTACATCGGATTTACTAACCATAACTCTTCTTATTGAATCATCACCAAATTCAAATTTTTCATATAATCTTACTCAGCTTCAACTGTCGGGTACTGGTATAACATTTTTATCATTTAACTTATATTCTAATGTAAACTCTAAAATATTTCCTTCACATTTAAACTGTGTGGTTTTAAGATCCTTTTGATAAATAAATTGCGCATATGTTGACGGATTTCCTATATCTCCATCTCCTCTTGCTCATATTGCATTATTTCCATCAAATACTTCCAAAAAAGATTTATTTGTTTCAAATATACTTTTATCATATATGTTTTGATATTTTTTATCAATATTATATTCAAATTTTATTTTATTATCTGATTGTTATTGATTTGAAGATTTTTGTGTTGAATCACTACAACTAACAAGAAACATAGGTGTTATCGCAAACAACATAATCCCTAAAATGCTATAACTAATTGTTTTTTTCATTTGTTTTTCCTTTGATTCTATATAATTATAAAAACTCCTATAGTATAGTCTATTTTATCATTAATTTAATAAACAAGTATAAAATTGTTTTAAACCTGTTTTTATACCCATCTTTTTGGACACCCCTATATAATGTATCTGTGGGGTAGACGAAAAAATCCCCCAAAAGGACCTTAGGGGATTTTAGTCCACTTCAAAAACACTACTTTTGAGAGGACATTATGTATTTTAAACA
>CAJGBT010000044.1 GCA_904501665.1 uncultured Bacilli bacterium
AGTAGTCGGATTGCTTGTTTTCATACTAGTTGTATCTAAGTTTATCATAATTTGCATATTTGTACCATTTATTGTATTGTTAGCATTTAGAAATCTATATTTCTTAATTGCATCTAATACATCTTTTCTTGATATTGTTGCCATTTTTACCTCTTTGTTCTAAGAAGACTAATTAATCCTCTCATTTATAATATGTGGAAAAAATCTCTAATTTTTTTCATTTTTTTACTTTTTTTAAATTTTTAATAAATATTTTGAAAAAAACTCCTAATATCTAGACTAAAAAAATGATTTTTTCTTTGCCTTTAACTCCCTATTTTTGTCTCTTGACAAAAAAAAAAAAAAACTAATATTATCTTTGATGTAAAGGACTAAAAAATATGCAATTAAAAAAACTATTAATCCCACTTATATCAAGTGTTATAGCAATTGGAACAGTTACCCCGGTAGTAGCTTGTACTTTAGTTAACCATCAAAAAATTACAAGTAATGCAAACAATGTCCAATATACATTTAATAACCAAACATTTAATAATAGGAGTCAATTATTTTCTTATGCTCGTTCAATAGCTAATGAAAAAAAATATACAACAGTTAATCGAGATAAATGATCAATACAATATAATGGGCAAACCCACTATTTTTCAGACATCAATGATTTATTTAATTTCTTAAGTGATAAAATAGTCCAACATAAAGGTTCATCATCTTATCCATTAGTGGTTGATGCTGATGGTGGTGTTAGTCAACAATCAGTATGAGATGCTAATTTAGATGTAGATAATATAAATACCACTACAATCTATAAAGGAAATAATGATACATATTTTACTAATGAACAAGATGCTAAAGATTCATATTTAGAAATTCATGAAGCATATTTATTTAATGGAATTTATTTTAGAACTAAAGAAGAATTAAAATCATATATCACCTTAAATTATGATGCAATTAATGATAATACTGATAGGAGTATAGTGGTTGTTAGTCCTAATAATAATTATTCACAACCAATTGATATCCAAAAGTTAAAAGACAAAGATCCATATGAAACAAATAAGTTTTCATCATTTGTTTCTTTATATGCTAATAAGTATTTAGAAGCGGAATCAAATAATAATTCTACTGACCAAAAAGAATATATTTATTATGATGCTAATGATATCAAGAACAATGAAGGGAACATATTAGCAAGATTTGATAACCCTAGTTATGTACCTATAAATTCAAATCAAGGAAATAGTAATTATTTAATTGATTTAAATCAAGCTGATAAAGCTAATCTTTATGGACCATATTATACAAAGGGAACAGCAACTTTAGCAAATATAAATAATCCAGATTGTTGAAGTAAAGCCGAAGGTACAAGTTGAAATTTTAATGATAATCAAAAGATAGCACAATTGTTGTCTTCATTTATGGATATGCTTGTTAATGAAGATGATAGTAGTCCTTACCCTTTTAATGTAAGTGAATTAAAACAAGGAACAGAAGAATATTTTACATATCTAAATAATAACTATCCTTATGTTTATGATTCAGTAATGGATTTATATAACACCATGAAGTCAGGTAAACGTTATAGTCTTTTTTATAAATTACCAATCTTATATGTAAAAACATTAGAAGAATTAATTTATAAAAGTGCTAAGCAAGAAGCAATTGTTAAAACAATCTCTTATTATAAAAAAGTAGCTCAATGTTTTGATGAACGATTATATGCTATAGTACCAAGTATCTTTTTAGAACCAAAAGAAGCAGGAACTTATCAAAAATTATCATTTGTTAATTTATTTCATATTGGTGCCCCCTTATTTGATTTAAATAGTGATATTGAAGCATTTGCTGATATTATTAATCAGGAATATCCTAACTTTGTTCAATATCTTAATTTTGTTTCAGTACCAATTTATATTGGATTATATTTTCCTGATTTATTTGATTATGATGAATCTTTTATAAGGTCTATTAATAGTAATTTTAATTTTGATTTTAATAAATTTGGTAGTTATTTTAAATCTATATGAAATATGGCTACAACTACAGATGATGCTACCATAGAATCTTTTATTAAAACAACATATAAAGAGAATACAAATCAAGATATTAATGAAGATTCTTTGGGTTATTTAGTTAATCAGTTTTCATTATCAAAACAAGTCTTTTTAAATAATGCACAAAAGAAAATGGAAGAAATGATTAAAAGTTATATAGGAATATATAATGATGATATCTTATACAATTATTTGTATGATGGAGTGTTTTCGCCACTATCACTTGTAAATTTATATAAATACAATAATAATAAAATTGATTATAGAGCTTTTGCCTATTTAATCATTCATGGTAAGTTTCAAAATAAAAATATAAAACCTTTTAAATATACAGATCAAAATGAATTGAAAAAATTAGAAGATATATGTAAAGAAGATATAAAAACTGCATCAAAAGAAAAGATAATAGATGTATTTCCTAGGTGACTATTTGATAATTTTTTAGATGCAATACATGTAACTGAAGATACTAAAAACATAATATCTATAAATAAGAATAATTATGTAAAAAAATATGCAGATAATACAATTGAAATAATTTCAAAAGTTTTTAAACTAGAAGGGGAATATCTAGATACAATGATAGCTTGTGTGTCATCTGTTTTTCCAGTAATTTCAGTTGTTAGTGCAGTAGCTAAATTTTGTTTTGACCTTATAGTGCCAAAATTAGATAAATTCTCTTATGTATTTGAAAGTGAAGGTAATAAATATATTTGAGATGGTGGCAAAGAAAGGCAATGATTGTTTGGTTTGATTCATGAGGAGATATCATCAATTGATGATATGAAAATGAATCAACCTATTCAAGTAACAAAACAACATTTAGTTAATGGATATTATTACAACGGAAAAATATATGATGATTTAACTACTTTAAAACGAAATCAATTAGATGATATATTAAATGATCGTTTTGAATCTGATGATGTTGGTATTAGAACAGTATATTCATTTAATAGTCTAGATAATACTTCATATATAGGTAGACCACAATCTGGTAGTCAAGAATTAGTATTTGACAATATTGGTACTTTAATAGATGATTGTGATACTGATCTAATCGATTATGTATACCAATCAGTGATTAATGACACCAACTCACCTTATGCTAATGATAATGTTTATGCTTATGCTGGTGGTTATACATTTGATCAAAGTATAGCCATGGAGAAAAATATTGAAGAATTAGTCGATAAAATTAAACCAGTAAAAATAGCTATGGTACCAAAGTTAAATAATGGCGGTATGCCAATAGATGGTGATGCTATTCCTGAATATAAATTACCTGGTCAATCTTGAACCTCAATGGGTGGATTAAATCAAAATACCTTAGATGATTATGTAATCTTAGATCCAAACACCAAAGAAGACAACCAAAAAAGTATTCAAACCATAAATGATTTATTCTATAACCAATTTAATGTTGAAAACAAAACAATCCTAAGCAATAATTTATATAAATATAATCAATATAGTTCTTATAACAACAACATTAATAATTTCTACTTATATGAAGTTAGATTAGAAAATGGATATAGAAAATATTTTAATAATAAATCACAAGCTCTTAAATGATTTATGCAACAATGTAATTTTAAGGTATATAACACTTTTAATGATATATATGAATATAGTTATGGTGATTTAACCTTTGATAGTTTAGATGCTTATTTAAATTGAGTATTAGCTAATAGTGAGGTGAAATATGAATAAAGCTAAATTTTTAAAAGTAATTCTTCCTAGTATGTTAGGGTTAGTAGGAGCACCAGTACTTATTGCTAGTACAGTCTCAGCTGCAGTATTAACAACCACTAATAATGCTAAAGCAACAAGAAGTAATGATCAATCAACTTAT
>CAJGBT010000045.1 GCA_904501665.1 uncultured Bacilli bacterium
AAAGATACCATTATTACTCAGAACTTGAGAAAGAAAACATTCCATATGCAAATAGATATATGACTCCACAAGATGCAATTAAACTACTGTATAATTATTAACAGAAGTGGTATGTCCAAAAAGATGGTCCATTAAACATTTACCCTTGAATATCATTAAAAACCTGCGATAATTTTTATAATGATAATTTATAAAGAAACAATAAAAGATTTTTTATTAGATATTAAAAATGATAATTTAATTTTTAAAATATGTTCAGCATTAGAACATAAAAAAGGAATTAGACCATCTGAAAAAGAAAAGGATTCATGACAGTCTACATTAATTAATATGGCTGATGAATTAGATTCAATAGAAAATAAAAATGAACAATTCATTTTATTAGAATTTGTTATTCCAAATCATAAGAAAAGGATTGATGTTATATTAATTGGTTCAGATAATAATTATGATAATTTAGCAATTATAGAATTAAAAGGGTGGTCTAAGATTGAATCAATTGAGAATTCAAAACTTTTAAGACCAAATACTAGTTATGCATTTTTTGGTTTAAGTCATCCTGCTTATGAAATAATGGACTATTTTAAAATATTAAGTGATGAATATTCAGATATTAATCAAGTATATAAAATTTATCCAATTAGTTATTTACCAAATTATGAAGCTCCTTTACAAAATATTTTAAATAGAAAAATATATGAAGATATTACTAGTGAGGTAAAAATTTATTGAAAAACTAATAAACAACAATTAATTGATTTTTTTCAACAAAAATTTCAAAAAGCAATTGATGTAGATAAAGTAAATTTTTTGGATAGACTAAAATATAAACCATCATTATCATTGTTAGAGCATGCACATAGTAAATTTGAAGATATTAATTTAATTGGAAGTCAAAGAACAGTCTTTGAAACAATTGCTAGCATCATAGATATAAATAAAAATACAAACAAAAAAACAGCCTTTATTATCTCTGGCCCTGCAGGTAGTGGTAAATCTATAATAGCTTTTAAATTATTATTAAAATTAATAGCTAATGGATATCATACTCGGTTAATGATACCTGGTATTGAATTCCGTGAAGCTATTAAAAAACAATTTTCAAAAATGTCTTTTACTGAAAAAATTTCAGGAGCATATGCTAAATCATTTTGTGATTATGCAATTATCGATGAAGCACATAAAGCAACAGCTAATGGTACAACAAAGCAATTTTATGAAACCTTGCTAAGGAACAACAAAAATGTGATTTTATTTCTTGATGATTTGCAAGTTATTAATAAAAAAGGTATAACCAAAAAACAATTTATTGATATAGCAACAAGTTCAACTCATAATTTTGCATGTGTTCAATTAGAACTTGAAGAACAATTTAGAAATGCTGGTGATGCTACTTATATTGATTGATTAAAACATATGATATTTAATGAACAAAATAATCAAATTATGTTTATTCCAGATAAATTTAATTTTACTATTCTTCCTGGTAAACAATTTAATAAACAATATCAAGAAATGTATGAACTAGAAAATGTACGATTAGTATCATTTTGGACACAAAGATGAGATGTTACACATTTAATTAATGGGATGCCAAAAGCAACTGTTAAAATTGCTGATTTTTTATATACTTGAAATCCAAATAATGAATTTTTAAAAAAGGTAAAAGAAAATAATTTAATACCTTCCAAAGAATTATATAAATTATGTGAAAAAGACAATTTTTTAATTAATAAAAAAGGTTTTCAGTATATTGCTTATTTTAATACTATTCAAGGCTCTGAATTTGATTACATTTTTGTCCATATTCCAAAACTATTTTTTTTAAATCAAAATAATGAATTAGATGTTAATTTTAATTACTTAAAAGATGAACATGGCAACATAATAGAAGAAATGAGAAGTCAATTATGATCTTTAAAAAACATAAATGATGATAAAGAGCAAAAAGAAAAACAAGAGTTGAATAAATTGTATTGAAAAAATAGATTATTTATTTGCTTAACTAGGGCAACAAAGGGAGCATATGTTTATTTTGAGGATGAAAAGCTAGAAAAATATTTTAGGCAAAAGGTAGGCAACAACTAATTTTATAACTTATTTTTTTAAATGATTTTTAAATTAGATTCTATGTAATATGAAATCTATTAATATATTATGTAAATAGACTTAACTTTATATTGTTAAATGTATTTAATAACATGATAATAACACTAAGTGTTTATAATTTAAATTAATTGAAAAAATAAAAAATAAATATTAATTTTATAAGTGATTACAAGATGATACTATTTCATTATTTTGGTAATTTTCTTTTAAAATACACATTGATATAAAACATTTGAGGTTTATTATATGATTATTAATATTCGATATTATAAAATTTTGGGCAGAATAACCAAATCAACAAAATAAAATTATATTGATTATTTTACTGATAAAAAACTATATGAAAAAGACTTTATAACTCTAAAATAATCTTTTTATTGCCAAATTAGCAAACAATTTACTAGTTAAAATGGGATTGTAGATATTTTTGAAGAAACTAATTAAATGATTATAATTTATCATCAAACATTATTTTCAATTGGTTATAATTTATCCCTCATTTTGAATTCTTTTGTTTCAGTTTTTAGACTAATTTAATATTAAAAATAGACCATTTTTTCAGTGAATTAATAGTGTAAATTAACCTTCTAAGTTCTTTTGGAAAATTAAAAAAGTTGCTAGCTCCTTAATATTATGATTTCAAGATTTAATAGCATAATTATGTTTTGTATCTTATTTTTTATTGAAATCTTCAAGTGATTTTAAAACTAATTCTAAAGATGAAGACTGATATATTTTTTTCATATCTTTAGTGAATTCTTTAAGATCATCATATCTAACAAATTTATTTGAATTTCTAATTTGATGAATAATACATTTTTAAATCATGGCATTGGGGAATGTAGATTTAATTACTTCACTAATACCATTTAGATTATCACAACAGAAAATAAAAACATCTTTTAAATCTTAATGTGGTTTTTAACTTCTCTTGTACTTAATCCTTTTGAATAAAGAGAGATAATCTTATTATCAAACTGTGAAATATCAGTTTGATACTTTTTAATAAGCTTAGGTTCAAACAAGACTTTCTCATCATGTGGTATTTTAATATCAAATTCTCCAAATGATGACTTAACCTTTTTTTATTTGAATATCTTTTATACGATAATTATTAGATTTTAATCTTGAAGTTTGGTCTCACTAATCATAACCTAGATGTTCTTTTGTTTCTACATTTAATGAATTTTTAATTATTCCTTTTGATAAATTTTAAAATAAATCATTAATATCGTCCATTGAATCTAATTTTATTGATTTTGCTAATTCCAAATATTTATTAGCATCAAAATCATTGTTTACCATAATAAAACTCCTTAATAAAATTTAACTTTTTTATTTTAGAGTTTCCACTGAATGTTAATACATTACCGTCATATTTTATATTTAACTCATTTTTGCTAAAAATTGATATTTTCTAATGTTTTTTAATTATAAACCTAGCTCTTTTTTAATAGTTGGGCAGTTTTCAATTTTGTCTAATCGACTATTAATTTGTTTGATATCATTTTTCATTTCTTTTTGTTGCTCTTCAACATGATCTAATCTAACTTCAATGTTATCTAGTCTATTTTCTATGTTATCTAACCGACCATTGATATTCTTAACTTCACTAGTTACATTTAATATTAATTCTCTTATTGTGGGCTGTTTATTCATTTTCTGATTTCCAAATTTAATGTTAACTTCAATTGATCCATCTAAACAATCGTTCTTAGATGCTTCATTAATATTATATTGCTTC
>CAJGBT010000046.1 GCA_904501665.1 uncultured Bacilli bacterium
AAAAGTTGAAGATTATTTTTGCTCAATAATTTCTTGTGATGATATTTTATGAAGTCATTAAAGAGTTTGTTAAATGCTTTGTATTGTTTTGCTTTATCAAATGTTGAAACATCAACTTTTTCATTCTTATTCAGTAAAAAAGAAAAAATTAATTTTTTAAATTAAGTGAAACTGAGCAAATTAAGTTTTTTCATACCTTTTATTTTAGAATCAATTTTTGAAACAAGATTAGAAAATGAACATAAAATTTATCAATTGTTAGTGCTAATCATAATCCCCCCCAGTTCTACTAATTGGAATTACCCACCCTTTACCTATAATAATTTTTAGGGTGGGAATATGAGAAAGAGGTATATTATTAGCAATGAAGTTTTTAATAAAATAAAATCATTATTAGATACAAATAAATAACAAAAACCATCAATTTCTAAATTATCAAGAATTTACAATATGGATAGAAAAACAATTAGAAAATATGTAAATCTTATTAAGATGATAAATTACTTGTTATTAAAAATGTTAATAATGAAAATATAAAGAGATGAATTCATATTATGAAATTATTAACAATAAATTAAAATGGTACAAAGAAAATATCAATCATCTTAATATTATTAATTTATTATTAAATTTAAACTTAATTAATCAATAATAACTCTTAAATGTTTTAAATATCTAAAATCTTTTTTTGATTTCTTAAAACTTAAAACTTTAAAGAAGTGTAGTAATCTCTATTTTTAATTCATAATTTAAACCCCTTCATATGAGATTACTACCTTAAATGTTATTGTATACATCCATTGTAATCCATTTATAAATTTAAGTTTGCTAACTTTTAAGTTAATAATTATCTTCAACTAATAATTAAAAATAATTAGAAAATATAAAAAAGAATATAATTTTAAAAGTATGTACCAAAAAACTAAAAAAATTTTAGATGAATTAAACATTGATTATGTATGAAAAGTACATGATCCAATAAGATGTTATGAAGATGCTATAAAAGTAGATAAGCAGCTAGGATTCACAGGTACTGAGACAAAAAATTTATTTCTAAAAAACTCACAAAATTCTTTTTATGTTTTCCTAACAACTGCTGATGTTAGATTTGATAAAAAAGCAATTAAAGAAAAAATTAATCAAAAGTTGTCTATAGCTTCACATGAAGAATTAATACAGAAAACTGGATATACTCCAGGTTCAGCTGCTTCATATCCATATGATAGAGATATAACATATATAATTGATAATAGAATTTTTAAGACAAATAAATTAATATGCTCTGGTGGAGTGCCAACAGAATCATATGAAATGGAAACCAAATATTTGCAAAAAATTTTAGATTTTCTTCCTAACCAAAAAATTTATATTGATTTAAATTAGATTATTAAAAAGAAAAATTCTTAATCTTTAGCAAAGGAAAAATAAATAATTTCCAAAAATAAAAAAACTATTTACACATCTTTACTTTGAATTATTGGTAATATTTAAGAATAAATAAAATCCAAGATCTAAAAATACTTTTATTAACCAATCTTATTTAGATTAAATAGTTTCCTATTGTAAATAAAACAATTAAAACATTAAATAGATTATATGCTACACATTAAGAATAGATTGTAAAATCAAACAATAAAAACCCCTTCCAAGTGGAAGGGGTAGATTAAAGCATTAATAATCTATTAAAAACAAATCTTAATAAACAGCAACTTTTGGTTTAATAGTTGATTCTATTCCTAAAGCTCTTTCATAAGCATCGATTGATCCATATTTCTTGATATGAACTTTATCTTCAATAACTGTTGGTAATAACATTAATGCAACAAAGATACATAGTGCAGCAAGTTTCATTGTTCTACTAATTACTCCTTCGTTACCACCAATTGGGCCATTATAATAATCATCATTTCAACCAGGTTGTGAACAATTGATTAACATAAACACATTAATGAATGCATCAAGGAATAAGAAGATTAATACAATTCCAATGATAATTACTGAAACTCATGCTAATGGAACAAAAGATTTTTGTTGTTCTGTTTTCACAAAATGTTGTTTTCTATTTTTAATACCACCAAAGATTGGAAGCATAATAAACATAAAGGCAAATACAGAAGTTCAAGTACCAGTTAAATCACAGAATGCATAGATACCAGACATTTCAACAGAACCATAGTAAGATTTTTTTACACCATTTGAAATTTCTCCATAGATACCAAGTAATCCTTGTCCTTGATATGCATAAGCACCAATAATGGTAAACGCAACAACAATTGGAACAGTGATAACAATTGAATATCAAATACCAACCATTGGTTTGTTAGCATTTAATTTGTTTTTAAATCTTTGTGAAAATGGTAATTCATTTTCTTTAATTAAATCCTCAACAAAACGAGGTGCTCACATAGCAAAACCATTGATAATACCTAATACACCAATAGCAATTGTTAGATTAAGCACACCAAAAATTCATAATAATTTTCTCTCTTTAAGAAAATCTTGGAATCCAAATAAACCACCATCACCACCTAAAGACATAGAGATTGCAATTAGTAAGTAAATAATAGTAACTGCACCTAAACCAAATACAATCGCTAATGGTGTTTTTCTTGGTTCTTTCATTTCTGATTGAATCCCAGCTGTTACATAGAAACCATCGTAAGCAAAGAAAATTGCTCCAGTGGCCATAAATAAACCAATTGCTGGTGACATATAACCAAATTCAGTTGGATTATATTTTGATGTAATATTAAGTGGATTGTTATTGTTAGGTGTTTCACCAGAAGGAACACTACTTGGAAGTGGGTTAGCACTCACATGTGCTCCTTGAATAGCCACAATTACAAAACCTAATATAATAGTAGCAACTAGTGGAATAAACTTAACTGCTAAAATACCTTTATTCATGATGTTTCCAGCACGTGAAGACATTCCTGATACAAAAATAAAGTAGAATGAAATTGCTAGGGAAATAATAAATCAAATTACCCAATCAGCCTTTCCATCTGCAATATTAAATGATTTACTACCATTACCAAAAGCTTCAATAGCATCTTGAAATGACATAATTACATAAAAAGGCATGAAAAAGTATGTCAATGGTAAGTATATATAAAACATGAAGTTTTTAGAAGCTTTATATATCGTACGGCTATTGAAAACTTTACATCAACCAATTAATGATAAATTGTCATTACGAGCACTAGCAATTTCCATAAGAGCTAGTGCCATAGCAATAACTGCAAATGCAGCAATTAATCAAGCTAAAATAGCAAATACTAATGAACCTTGAGAAGATTCAAGTACACCTTTAGCTTTAAAGAATATCCCTGCACCAATAGAAGAACCCATAACGATCAACATTGCAGAGAAGAAACTAATCTTCTTACTAGTTGATTGAGTTGCAATACTTGGACTTTCTTGCGCTATTGCTGATTTTTTATTTTTTTTAAACAATTTAGCCATAAAAAATCAAAAGACTCCTTTCTATTTAATTATAATATTTTTAAACAATAAATAAACATTTATTTATACATTTGTTTTTATACCCATCTTTTTGGACACCCCTATATAATGTATCTGTGGGGTAGACGAAAAAATCCCCCAAAAGGACCTTAGGGGATTTTAGTCCACTTCAAAAACACTACTTTTGAGAGGACATTATGTATTTTAAACAA
>CAJGBT010000047.1 GCA_904501665.1 uncultured Bacilli bacterium
TGAAAGATACCATTATTACTCAGAACTTGAGAAAGAAAACATTCCATATGCAAATAGATATATGACTCCACAAGATGCAATTAAACTACTGTATAATTATTAACAGAAGTGGTATGTCCAAAAAGATGGTCCATTAAACAGGATAGATTCTCTTATTTTAGTCATTTTTAATTCTAAATAGAATCTTTTTTATAATATTTGACACAAGTTATTATTCATTTAATTAAAACAAAAACATAAATAGCAATTGCTAATAAAAATAAAGGAAAAGTTCAAGCATCTAAAAATCTAATAAAAGTGTTTGAGGTATTTACAAGACTAAAATATGATCCAAAACCAATAACAAAACCAACCGAAACACCATAAACTAGTGCTATTAACCAATTATTAATTCCTTTCTTGGTAACAAACTTATTGGCAGGTAATATTATAGTTCATTGTGAACAAAAAATAGCATAACCAAATATATAAAAAGATGAATTGGCATTAAAATTATCTAATCCTAATTTAACTAATAAATCAGGTTCTTGGAAATAATGATTAACTAATCCTACAATAATTGCGCTATTATAAGAAGTATAACCTTGATAATTTTTAATATATGTTAAAAAATCACTAATAATGTTTGGACTAATAGAAACTTTGGAAAAATCATTAATTAAGGAAATTATTTTTAATCGTCCTTTTATACCCTCGTTATATCATGAAGAAATTTTATCAAGTGTTGTTGACAGGATGTTACCATTGAAATTATTATCAATAACATCATGTTTTATTAAAATATTTTTAAAATTTGTGAAGATATTATTTAATTCATTTTGAAGATTAACATCCATTTTTGGTTTTTCTAATCATGGAGCATATTGACCATTTTGAACATAAACATGAGCTAAAGGATTAACTAAGAATCATTCACCAACACAAAATAACAAAGTTACTAAAAAACTAATTAATAGTAACTTGTTGAACCAATTTATAACTAAACGAGGCTTAAATTTAGTATTATCAGCCATTAAGTAAAAATATTTAATAGTATCTGAAATTCCAATTGCAAACCAAACAACACTGTACATAATATTAAACCAAATTAACCTAGCTACTTGAAAAGATAGTGGTACAAAAGCTCCTAACTTATTTGGTAAAGACATGGCAAGCAATAAAATTCCAAATCCTTTAAAAAAAGAAACCGCTATTCCACCAACTGATTCAGTAACAATTTCTTTAAAGGTAAAGTAAGAAAAATTGATATAAGCAATTTTAAATTTAAATGGATAATATTTTAATATGATCACAATAAAAATTAATAATGATATAAGACTTCCAATTGAAAGTCCTAAACCTAATCCTCATGGTCCTAAGGTAGTAGTTAAAGTAAAAATAGTACTTAAAGCAATGCTAAAAGTAATTGATAATAATTGTAAACATAAAGCTAATGTATGATTTTTGATTTTAATATATAAAACTAATAAAAAATTTAGACAAGTTAAAAATGCAAAAAGCATGGAAGTTGCCATGAACATCATTCCATAATCAATTGTTTGAAGGGTATTTGGTCTATTACAAGAAAACCATAAATATAAATAACTAGAGATAGCATAAACTATGATAATAAAAAATCCCATTAAAATACTAATAAGAATAGAGTGGGTAATAACGCTATCTTCATTGACTAATTTCTTATTATGAAATTTCCTTATTAAAAAATATGTACTAGTTGCAAAAGAAACTCCTAATTGACAAAATGTCAATAAAAAAGCATTAACATAGCCTACTCCAGTTACCACTTGAGCCCCATAAGGATTAATAAATGAAGCTATCACACACAAGATAATTGGTAAAAAACAATTTAATAGACTAACAATTAAGAAAAATCCACTTTTATAAAGTGTTTTCAAAATCGAAATTTTGCCTTGTCCATTATTCTTTTCTAATCAAGGAGTGAAATGAACATCTTCATCTAATACAAGTCCTTTTTTGGTCCCTATAAATTTATTCATATTTTGCCTTTTAAATATTCACTAATTATTCATTATTATATTTAACAATAAATATACAATAAAAAAATAAATAACATATAATAATAAGTTTTTAAATGATATAATATAAATATTTATATTAATAAATTTAAAAATATGGGTAAAAAGTTTTTAGAGGGGGCTCAATGAAAAAATTTTTACAAATAGATGAACAAATTTTATTTTTAAAAACTGAAGGAAAATTAGAAATTGATAATCAAGAATCATTAAAATATTATTTAATTAGTTATGGTTTTTGTGATTTAATTGAAAACTATGATTGCTTTTTTAAAGATTTAAAAAATGAAAATGGAGAATATAAAAAAGGAATCGCTTCATCTGATATCATTGATGCATTTAACTTTGATCGTGAAATTGCACATAAAATTTTAGCTTCTATTTTAAATATTGAACGTCGTTTATGTTGTGCATGTGCTACAATTCTGGCTAAAACTTTTATTAACAATAATGTTAAAAAAATTATTCCCAACTTTGCAAATACTAATATTTTAATAAAAAGTGAAGATAATTTTTTATATGTATTTCCTAAATTAAAAGGACAACAAATTGATGATTTTAAAAAGGAATTAATTCAATATAATGACAAAATATGTAAAAATACAAAAGAAGAAGACGTTCCTATTTGAATTTTAGCTAGAAATTGAAGTTTATCAATTGTAATTAAAATTTTAGCTAATATTAGAATGGAACTTAAAGCTGAAATTATTAAAGAATATTTTCAAATGAAAATGGTCTCAAAGTCTATTATTCAAAATTTTTTAGATGTTATGATTGTATTAAATAATATCAAATTTAGGACCTATCATAATAATTCTGTTTTAAACATTGATGTAAAACAAAAAAAAGATAGTATTAATCAAATGTTAAATAATTTATCATTAAGAAATAATAAATATCAAGCATCAAAAAGTATTCGTTTATATGAAATTGTAACTATTATTGATTATTTATGACATAAAAATACACATTCTTTAACTGAACAAGTTGTAGGAATGATTAATGAATTATTAAAAAGAAATCCAAAACGAGTTAATGATTGAAAACATTTATTAAGATATATTAAATTTGAATAATCTGTTTTTATACCCATCTTTTTGGACACCCCTATATAATGTATCTGTGGGGTAGACGAAAAAATCCCCCAAAAGGACCTTAGGGGATTTTAGTCCACTTCAAAAACACTACTTTTGAGAGGACGTTATGTATTTTAAACAAA
>CAJGBT010000048.1 GCA_904501665.1 uncultured Bacilli bacterium
ATCTCACTCAAACTCATATAGTTGTTTAAGTGGAGTGTCAAGCTGTATTTTTTTAATTATCAGTGCGACCTGTGATGGTCTATGTCATTGTCCCATATCTTCCCCATTTCTGGGCAATTTATCTCAAACACTCTATAAAAAGTAAAAGTCAGGTTTGATCTGACCTGACTTATTACATAATAAATGCTTTTTTTACAATAATTGCAACTAATAAAAATAATCTAGGCTCAAGTATATTAAGTTAATATTGCATCCTATTAAGGAAATAAATTTGTAAAACAATAAATACTCTAAACAATATTTAATAATTGTGTTAATAAAAATTTGATAATGATCTATTAATTTTAAACTTTTTTAAATTTGAACTTTTTTAGAAAATTATTTCATATTCTTAATAAGCAATGACTTAAGCCTTCGCTAAATATTTGATAATTTTTTTACTATCCATATATTTAAATAAAGATTTTAATTAATTTAATAACCGCATTTTAAAGCTTCACTAATTTACAAAATGATGCAGTATCAACAATCAAATAAGGATAAACTACTAATCAATTAAATATTTCACAGAACAATTTAACTTACAACTATAACAAGTTACCTTTAATAATTGCAATTTATATTATATTACTTTATTTTTATAATTAAAAGTTCATACTTTAAAACATTTTTATAATATATATATAATATATATTGATATGAACAATTTTTTTTCTAAACAAGATTTAAAAGCAATAAAAAATCTTTATCAATCAATAATTAAATGTAAAAAAATAGTAATCTTAATTCATGAAACACCAGATTTAGATGCTATTTGTTCTGCATTAGCATTACAAGATTATTTGATTGAAAAGCATATTGATGCCCGAATTTTAGGGTTAGAGAATATAAATAATAATTTAAATAAAATATTTGAGAATGTAAAAATAGTTTCTTGTAACCAAACTTTTTTAAGTAAGGCAAAAGCAATTGTTTTAGATACAGCTAACAAAGAAAGAATTTTAAAACGAACATTAATTAATGAACAACTACTATGTTATCGAATTGACCACCATTTTAAAGTCCAAACTATTTGTAAAAATGAATGAGTCAACCATAAATGATCTTCAACTTGTGAAATGATTGGTTGATTTTTAAATATTAATGATCCAAAAAAAGGATTAAATCAAAGACGAGCAAATTTTTTATATACTGGAATATTAACAGATACTGGTAAATTTTTACATAGTTTAACAACACCTACAGTTCATATTTTAGTAAGTAAATTCTATGATTATAGTTTTGATAAACAATCAGTTCAAGAACAAATATTCACTAGGTCATTAAAAGAGATTCAATTTGATAGTAAATTAATGAAGAAAATAAAATTAAAAAATAAGTTTGCCTATTTAATTTTAAATAAGAAAGATTGTAAGAAATTAGATGAGTTGAAGCAAGAGTATTCTAAAGCTTATCTAATGAATAACATTAAAGAAATTGATATTTGAATGTCTGCATATTATTGAGAAAATAAATGAAAAATTTCTTTAAGAAGTAATAAATATAATGTTAGAAAAATAGCAAATGAATATTCTGGTGGGGGGCATAACTGTGCCTCAGGAATGAAACTAAATAATAAAAAAGAATTAAAACAATTCATTAAAAAAATGAGTACATTAAATTTAAAAAACTATAAATTAACATCTAAGGATAATCAATATTAGATGTTATGACCCCATTATTAACTAAAGTAATAGTAAATATTTGTATTTTATTATTAATTGCTTTTTGTTCTACATTTTTATTAATTAAAATAAAATTCGAACACAAAGGTTATCGTTTTTTATTTATAACATATATGTTTTTTTGAATTGCTCCCATGCTTTTAAGATCCTATGCTGGAACTATGCAAAGATTAATAAATAATGACTATACTTGAATTGTTCTTGCCTCCTATGGTTTTATTGGGATTTTTATAAGAGTTTTTGCTGATTGATTAAATTTCACTTTTAAAAGTAGAAAAGCATTTTTATACTTTGCTTGTGTTATTCAAATAGCTTTTTTTATTCCTTTAATTTGTGTCCCTAATACTACTACTAGTGTTATTCAATCAATTGGTGTAGGAATTGGAGCATCTTGTATTGGTAGTTTCCAGCTCCTTTTTAAAGAACAATACAATAAAGAAAAATCTTATTTATCGGTCTCACTATTATCTATCCCACCATTAATAGCTGATTTTTTAACTGCTCCAATTCAATCAATTTTTATGAGTGTTTCAAAAACTAATACATTGAATAATCCTGAAATTCTAAAATATATGTGATTAGTTGGCATTGTTTTTACTCTAATCGCTTTTATTATGGTGTTCTTTTTAAAAGAAGATAAAAATCGATTTGATATTCTAAAGAGTAAAGAAATATTTAATATGAAAACTGATACATTCCCTCTAATAATTATCTTAATCATTGGTTTGTTAATTACGTTTATCAAATTTTCAATTTCTGGTTCAGTAGCAACATTAAATATTGAAAACATTGCTAAGCTTGAACACTATGATATAACAGGTTATGAAGGATATCTATCAACAGTATTTAGTAGTTTTCAATTAATTGGTGGAGTTTTAATGGGATTAGTATTAATTAAAAAAATGAAACCAATTTATATTTTTAGTATTGGCTCTTTTGTTTGATTGATCCATTTAATTGGAGCAACTTTTATTAAAAATCCTTATGGTTATTTTGCTATCCATTCTTTAGCTGGATTTGGATATGGAATATTATACAACTTGATTTTAGGTCAAATTCTTACTAAAAGATTTAATAATAATGTGTTAACTCCAATGGGCATTTATCAATCTGTTTTGGCTATCGGAATTAGTTTAAGTGGTATCTTTACTCAAATAATTAAAAATAATTTGAAATTAGATAATTATTGAGATGCTAATATGATTGTTTGTCTTTCATTAATAGGAGCAGTTTTATTATTACTATCAAGTTATATATTTAATTATTTCTTTTCAATAAAGATAAAACAAAAATTAAATGGAAATAAAATAGTAATCTAGACAGTTTTAAATAAATTGCCCACTTTCATTATATAAATTTTTTTCATATTCAGTAGGTGTAAATCATTTACCATCTATTTTGGTTAATCTTTTATTATTGTGAAATTCAACATAATTTGTCATATTTAGTTGTACCTC
>CAJGBT010000049.1 GCA_904501665.1 uncultured Bacilli bacterium
AGTAGTCGGATTGCTTGTTTTCATACTAGTTGTATCTAAGTTTATCATAATTTGCATATTTGTACCATTTATTGTATTGTTAGCATTTAGAAATCTATATTTCTTAATTGCATCTAATACATCTTTTCTTGATATTGTTGCTATTTTTACCTCTTTGTTCTAAGAAGACTAATTAATCCTCTCATTTATAATATGTGGAAAAAATTTCTAATTTTTTTCATTTTTTTACTTTTTTTAAATTTTTAATAAATATTTTGAAAAAAACTCCTAATATCTAGACTAAAAAAATGATTTTTTCTTTGCCTTTAATTCCCTTTTGTATCATGATAGGGGGCATGGTCTAAGGGCAAGTTTACTTGACAACAAAAAAAAAAAAAATAAAATGTTTTTGTAATAAGAAAATTTGAATTTTAATAACGAAAAATTAACATAGTTATTTAATGAAAGGATATTAATGAAAATCAAAAAATTAACTTCAATATTATTAGCGAGTTTAGCATGCTTATCTCTAGGCATCTTAATACCTAGTGTATATAGTTGTAGTTCTAGTCAAAGTAGCAGCAATCAACAACAAGAATCTAATAATCAATTTAATATAAAAACAGATAGTGGAATGATTGGTGTAATTATATCTGATGATGGATATTCTTGTGTAGATGTTTGAGCAGGTGCCGTTGATCATAGTCTTAAATCAACAAAAATAGATTGAAATAATACTAAAACATTAACATTGAATTGTGACACATCTACTAAAGGCATCATGTTAATGTTTGCAAACACATTTGACAATCACAATATTTATATTAATACAAATCAAGATTGTGCTCATGTAGATATTGGCTTTTTTCCAACTATTTCAACTTTTAATAATCAAGTGTATTTAAATAATAAATCTATATTTAAATATTTAGAAGTTGAGACTATAACTATCATGCCTTATGGTGTATTTTTGAATAATCATAATTATAAGATACAATATGGCTCTATTATACAAAATATAAATTTTCCTTCTGAAGTTTATGTAAAGAATTGTAACATTGTAACAATAGATGATTTTTATGATAATCACCCAGAAAGCATCACTATCCATTATAAAGGTCAAAAACCAACTGTTGAAAACACTCAAGATATTCAAATTAAATTTATAGATGACAATTAAAAAAATAATCTTATTAAAATATTTTAATTAGCTATAATTTTGTGGTAAATATATCATTTAATTGTGATTAATTAAAATAGGATGTAGTTTTATTCCAATTGTCAGTACTAACATTAATTAGTGGATTAACATTATTTTTCTTTGGACTTAATAAGAAAGTAAGATAATAAATAAATTTAATTATTATTTAAAAAGAGTTAGGTTAAATTTTAATATTTTTTTATTTATAGATTAAAATAGTTTAATTTAGTTTTCATATTTTGTCTCATGATAGATGATATGCTATATTTAATATTGATTTTTTTCATGTAGTTTTAACTTTTTATTTGGATATCCTTTCCAATAATTACTTGATTGTACCTTGATGTATGATCTTGATTATGATAACCAAGATATTCTGTCATTTCTACATTTAATTAATTTTCAATCTTGCTTTTGATAAATTAAATAAATATTAAATCTCCATTGAATTTAATTTTAATGATTTTGCTAATTTTTAATATTTATTAACTTCAAAATCTTTGTTGCCATAATAAACACTTTAATAAGATTTAATTATTTATTTTAGAGTTTTTACCAAATGTTAATATATTGTCAATTTAGATGAACTAATATCTTGATGTTTTTTATCACTTTTAAATAAGATACATTTTAAATCAGGATAATCCTTTTGATATTGATTTAACAAGTTTTTTTCATATCTTAAATCTTGGTTATTACGATATCCTCTTACAATATATTTAATTTTTTTTCGTTTTAAATATTGAGCAGTTAAACCACAATTTAGTTCAATTTTAATTTTTTTATTATTTAAATTATTTAATGTTTTTTTTACTTCAATAAAAACTTTTTTTATATTATATGGACCTTTATTTTCATTATATGAAACTAAGACAATAATTTTTTCAAAACCATAATCTAATGCCTTATTAATAATATATAGGTGTCCTTGATGAAAAGGATTAAACGAACCTGGAAAAGCACAAGTTTTTTTCTTCATTATTTAATAACACTCTTAATAACTGCACACACTGCTTGTGGAGATTCTCAAAATAATGCATAACCTGAATTATTGATAACTACCTGATGTTCATTTGTATGCATTTTTTTAATTTCCTTTTTAGAAAGTAAAGGATTAAATTCTCCAACAATAGTAATAATATTATTAAAATTAATTTTTAAAAATTTAATGCATTTTAATAAACATTGATAATTTAGAATTTGATTAAATAAAAGGTTAACTTCTTTTTCGTTTTTGATAATGTATTTTAAATCAATATCAATTGATTTTAGAAAAGTAGGGTTATCCCTTTGAGTAGCAAAGTTATTAAATAAGTACATTTGTTTATAAGCCATATCCCGACTATTTCGAGGAATCCATAAACTTTTAATAGTTCATGATTTTATAAACATTAAATTAGTAATAGGATTGATAACAATAATTTTTTTGTATTCTAAATGGTACTTATTAATAGCATTAACTAATAATGTTAAACCAAAAGAATCAACAATGATTGTTAATGTATTATTATTTAATTTTTCGTAAGTTAGAACTATTTTATTAGTTAAAAAATCAACTAAATCTTCATCTTTAGGAAGATTATAATTTGTCCAGTCAAGAAATTGAATTTTTGATTGAAAACAATTTTTTAAGGTTTTTTGCACTTGTAATGTATTATTGAGCAAATCACCAATATATAAAATAACTTCTTTTTTATTTTTCATTTATATTGATTATAAAATAATTTAACTTATAAAAAATAAAAAGTATCAACAAACATTGCTTAATTTTGATAATTTTGATCATTGTTGATTTTTTAAATTTCTTAAAATTTCAGTAGACAGTTTTAAATAAATTGCCCACTTTCATTATATAAATTTTTTTCATATTCAGTAGGTGTAAATCATTTACCATCTATTTTGGTTAATCTTTTATTATTGTGAAATTCAACATAATTTGTCATATTTAGTTGTACCTC
>CAJGBT010000050.1 GCA_904501665.1 uncultured Bacilli bacterium
AGGTACAACTAAATATGACAAATTATGTTGAATTTCACAATAATAAAAGATTAACCAAAATAGATGGTAAATGATTTACACCTACTGAATATGAAAAAAATTTATATAATGAAAGTGGGCAATTTATTTAAAACTGTCTATTATAATAGTTAAATTAGTAAAAATATTGTAGACATTGTAATTGAAATAAGACCAATAATACCTAAAATAATATAAGTTATTCTATATCTATTAAATTTCTTATAAGCTTCATATTTACCAATATTTTGTAAATGAGTCCGGTAATAATGGATGAAACAGGTAATAATTAGGACTATTAAAAAAATCAATACTAAAATAATTGGAATTGATTTAAATTGTTTACTTGTAAAAATAATATTAATAGCTCCAGCAAAATTAAAAGCAATTCAAGATAAACAATAACTTATTAGTAAAATTCCAAATATATTTATTAATGTATACTTTCAACCAATTTCTTTTTTCATTACTACTACAGATGCTAAACAAGGAATATAGAAGGTAAACATAATTAAATAAGAAATAATAACTGGAATTGCAAAATTATGATTATCTTTAAATAAAGAAGATGCAAAATCTTGTGTACTACCAAATAAAGTTTCAATTGTACTAGCAGCAACTTCTTTAGCAGGAAAAGCAGCTAATAATGAAATTGATCATCGATTATCAAAACCTAAACCAATTGGGTAAAATATATATTTAAAAGGAAGTGATAAATAATTTAAAAAGGACATCTTAATTGAAGTAGATTCTCTTATGTCTAAAATAAAGTGAGCATTTGGGCCTGTTGACATCAAAATTCAAATAATTAAATTCAAAATAGAAACTATTAATAAAGTTCTTTTTAAAAAACTTCAAACTTCTATCCCGGTTCTTTTAACTATTAAAAATATATCAATGGTTCTTCAACGAGGGATTTGAACAATAAATAAAGAACTAGATTTTCTAAATAATGTATTGGAAAAGAAATAAGCAATTATTAGGGCAAATACAATAGAAGTAAAGATGATAAAAAGTGATAATAACCAAGATAGGTTAGAACCAATAATAGCATTAGCAATAAAACCATAAACAACAACCCGAGCACTACAAGAAACTAAGCTAGAACACATTGTTGAAACAATTCTTTCTTTCTTATTAGTTAGATTACGAGATAACATTATGCTTGGAATATTACAACCAATGCCAACAAACAAATTAATAAATGAGCGCCCACTAAGTCCTGATTTTTTGAGGATATTATCGAAAACAATTGATAGTCTAGATAAAATTCCAATTTGCTCAATAACATTAATACAAATAAATAAAATAATGATTCAAGGTAAAAAACTAATAATTGTGAAAAAACCACCAATAATGCCATCAGCTACAAATGATCCTAATCATATATTTACTAATGTACCATTACTACTAATGGCATCATTAATTAAATTTTGTAATGCTCCTAAGGCATTAGTAGCAAACTGCTCTTGAATCCATCCACCTAGATATTGATAAAAAGTTAAAAAATAAATTAAACACATTAAGATTAAAAATCCTGGAATAGCAATTCATGGATTCATAAAGAAGTCATCAATTTTTTTAAATTTATAGTAATATTGTTTAGCTTCTTTGTTATAGTCAACAATATTATTAAGAATTTTGCTTTCAATTAATGACAAGCGTTTGGTTTCAATGAAGTCAACATCATATTTTGAAATTTGATATTGGCACTTTAAGTGATTAAATCTATCTAATAAATGAGCTTTTTTAATTTCATTAATGGCAAATGACTTATTTAATAAAGCTTCTAATAAAATAAAACGGTTACTAATTTTTTTATTAATAACCACATTTTCTCATTCCTTTAAAAATGATTCTATTTTTTTACCATAGTTAATCTTAAATTTTTTGCTTTTTATTTCATTTTTAATTTGACTAATTGCAGTTGATAAATTATGATTTTTCTTTGCAGAAACTAATGAAACTGGTACATTAAACAATAATTCTATTTTTTTAAAATTAATTTTTTGTTCCTTTGCTTCATCTACCATATTGATAACTATATTTTGTAAAACTCCTGCCTCTGCTAAACAAATTGTTAACAATAAGTCTCTATGGATTGATAATGCTGAAATAATATTAATTACACCTATATATTTTTCATCTAGCAAATAATTAATAGTTACTTCTTCATCATGTCCAGTGGAAGCAAATGATGTTAAACCTGGTAAATCAATGATATTAATATCCTTTTCTTTTCTCATCTTTCCTTGATTACTAGTTGTGGTGTAACGATCCATATTGGCAACAGGTGATACTTTTCAAGTGATTTTATTAAAAAAAGTAGACTTCCCTACATTAGGCGGTCCAACTAAAGCAAAGTTTTTAGTAACTTTTTCTTTTTTGCTATTTAAAATTTTTAACATAATGACAAATTAGTCTAAAATAATTTTTTGTAAATCAGTTAATCTTATTGCATATTGAATATTATCAATAATGACATGTTTAATTTGTTTATTTGATGAGTAATCACATATATAAATTTGATTACCAGGATATATACCAATGTTATAAAATTGATTTATTATATTTTCATCATTAGTTAGGATTTTTTTAATTATCCTTACTTTGTAATTAGATATGTTTTTTACATTATCTACTTTTTTCACAAAAATATTATAGCATAATAAAAATTTGAATCATTATTTTATTCATTTTAAGTCTGTTTTTATACCCATCTTTTTGGACACCCCTATATAATGTATCTGTGGGGTAGACGAAAAAATCCCCCAAAAGGACCTTAGGGGATTTTAGTCCACTTCAAAAACACTACTTTTGAGAGGACATTATGTATTTTAAACA
>CAJGBT010000051.1 GCA_904501665.1 uncultured Bacilli bacterium
AAATCAAACTATAACCCATTATTAAAGTTCCAGGGTCGATGCCTAATATTATCCTTTCCTTAACCAATTTTTTTTATTTTTGTAGTTATGAATAGTAAAGCAAAAATAATAAAATTCACAGAAATAATTGTTAAAATAGTAATTGTACTATTAGGAGTGTGGATTTTATATAAAAAACTATTTCATAATCAAAATATTACACAACTTTGGATTGATATTAAATACACAGCTACAACAACAAACCATTTACTTTTAATATTATCAGTATTTATTTTAGTTCCTGTTAATATTTATTTAGAAGGAATAAAATGGAAAATTCAACTAAAACCAATAGAAAATATAAGTAATTGGAAATCATTTTTTTCAATATTTACAGGTATTACAGCAGGAATGTTTTTTCCAAATAGAATGGGAAATTTTTTAGGAAGAATTTTCATGTTGGAAAAAGGCGACAGAATAAAAGCAGCGATGGTGACAATTGTTGGAGGCATGGGACAAATGATAGCTACTGTGAGCATTGGCTTGATTGCATCCATATTTTTTGTTAAAAAACATTTAATTTTATTAACAATTGCTTCTATTTTAATTATTGCGATATTATTAATAATGTATTTTAACATACATTTCTTAAAATATTTTCACTTTTTAATTCCAAAGAAATTTAAAGAAAAAACAAAAGAATATTTTGAAATATTCTCTCTTTACAATAAAAATGAATTGTTAAAAATTTTATCAATTTCATTTTTAAGATATTTTCTCTACACATTTCAATTCGTGCTTTTAATATGGACTTTCAATATTCCATTAACATATTTTAAAGCTATGATACCAATTTCATTAACATATATATTAATGATGATTATACCATTTATTACAATCACAGAAATTGCAGTAAGAGGTTCTGTCAGTATTTTAGTTTTTGAAAAATGGTTATTACTCAATGGTATAAGTACTTCATACGGAATTATGGTATTTTCAGCCAGCTCATTATTATGGATTTTTAATATTGCAATTCCATCTATTATTGGATTATTTTTAACATATCGCTTAAAATTTTTTAGGAAAAAATGAATTTTGAACTATATCAAATATTATTAAATATAGTATTGATAATAAGTGCTTTATATCTTATTTGTATTTTTGCATTTACTTTTGGATTATTTAATTTAAAAGAAATATTTTTCACTTTTAACAAAAAAAATAATATTAAAACATCTGTTTTAATAGCAGCTCGAAATGAAGGAAATAATATCGAAAAATTATTAAAATCTATTTATAATCAAACATTTTCAAAAGAATTATTTGAAGTTATAATAATTGATGATCATTCAGAAGACAACACTAAATTAGTAGTTGAAAATTTCATAAAAGAACATAAAGATCTTAACTTAAAAATTTTTAACGCTGAAAAAGAAGGTAAGAAACTAGCTATTTCACAAGCATTACATATAGCTGAAAATGAATTTATTATAGTAACAGATGCTGACTGTTATTTAAAAGAAACCTGGATAGAAAGTATTGTTAATTTTTATAAAGAAAAAGGCTGTAAGATGATTTTAGCTCCTGTTTTATTATCTCCAGCCGAAACATTTTTTGAAAAAATTCAGGTTTTAGAACACTTAAGTTTAATTGGCAGCACTGCAGGATCAGCAGCGATTGGTTTTCCTGTAATGTGTAATGGAGCAAATATGGCTTACGAAAAAGCTGCAGCTTTAGAAGTTGAAAAACTCAGAAAAGATTTTAACATTCCGTCTGGCGATGATATGTTTTTAATGGAACAATTTGTTAAAAAATACGGTTCTAAAAATGTTAAATTTTTATTAAGTAAAGCAGCTATAGTTAAGACAAAGACTTGTAAAACAATTTCAGAATTTTTCCGTCAAAGAAAAAGATGGGTTTCAAAAACAAAATCATATACCAGCTGGAAGATTATTTTTACAGCTTTAGTAGTTTTATTTTTCAATTTAAGCATAATTTCATTGCTTATAAGCGCATTATTTAATCCAGCCTTATGGATTTATTATTTTTTATTAACATTCCTTAAATTCCTTATAGATTTTCCTCTTTTGAAAAAAATAACAAATTTTATGAATCATGAAAGTCTTTTAAGATGGACTTTACTTCTTGAATTCATTTATCCATTTTATGCTGTATTCACAGCTATCAGTGGAATGTTAATTAATGTAAAATGGAAAAGATAATGTTTAATTGAGAATTATAATATTTCAATCCACAACACTTAAACATCTTCAACAATCACTTGATTTTTTATTCTTTTAAATAATTTTAAAATTAAAAATTAATATAAAAAAATGAATGAATGAGTAATTGTTGATAACTCGTTAATTAATTAAAAATCAAAAATATAACTATTATTTTTATTGTTGATAACTTTGTTTATAGATGTTAACAAACGAGTATAAAATTTGTTCAAATCATCAAAATGTTTATTTGTTAAAAAGTTTTAAAATAAATTTAACAGTTTTTAAAGTTATTAACAATAAAAATGTTGATAACTTTTAGTGTATTGATTAGTAATAAGATACAAATTCAATAAATATTAGATTTTTTTTGTAAAATATTCATAATTAGTGAGAAAAATAATATTTAATCACAAAAATATTTTTTAATTTTGTAGAAATTTATCAACAATTGTAATATGAAAAGATTAATTCCTATAGCTTGCGATCATGGTGGATTTGCCATGAAGCAATATATCATTGAAAGACTGATAGAAAACGGTTACG
>CAJGBT010000052.1 GCA_904501665.1 uncultured Bacilli bacterium
TGAGCTGATCGACCCTGAAGAGACACCAAAAAACATTATGCTTCGCGCCATTCGCAAAAAAAATTTTAATCCAAATTCCGACGAAGCAAAGCTTGCGCGCGAGCGCTACCGCACCGCAAAGGAATTTCTCTGCGGAGTAGCCCCCGAGCACAAATTCCATTGTTAATTTTTTAAAATCAATAGTTTGAGTAGAATTAAATTCTATTTTAGGATATGAATATTCATTATTAATTTTATACATAATCATTTCCTTTTCTTCTTCAGTGAGGGTTTTTCCATATTTATTTTTAAATTGTTTTTCTATCTCTTTTAAAACAATCTTTTTATCTTTATTTGAGTCAAAATATATGGAATGAAAGTTTTTATCTTCTTTCGATGATTTTAATGAAGTATTAGCTTCCCATTTTTCAAATTTACCATTTTTTACTCTCTTTGCCTTTACTTTTATTTGAGGATTTTTGTTTGAAATTAATTTTTCGAATAGAACTTTTTCTTTATTGTTTTTATTCCTTATTTTATTTCCTACAACTTGCCCTTTAATTAAGAAATCATCAATAATTTTGGAATCTATTTCCTTACCTAATTTATTATTACATGCTTTACACACATTTTCAATAGTTAAAGATCCTCCAATTGATTCTGGAATTATATGTTCTTTATTAAAGTCGTTGTTATCTTTAATTTTATTACAGATTATGCATTTTTTCATTCATCCACCAATTCTTTTATAAATAAGCAAATCAAGATTAATTTATTAATTATTTTTTTTATAATAATCTGATAGTCTTGAATTCTTCAGCACAATTGAAACTCTAAAAGTAAATGAATAAGTCTCGTATAATTGAAAATGTTTTATTTCCTATAATGTAATAGTCTCATTAAAAACATATTACTGGTTCATCATAATTCTCTTCAAACCATTTTATTAATTTTAATTTATTAACAGAGTATTTCAAATAAGTTCCCTTCCAATAGATACAATACATTGTTTTTCCATCTTTTCTTTTACCATGTGTTCTTAATTGTGGTTTGTTTTTAATTTCATCTTGGTATTTTTTTATTCTCCGTTGTATTGTAGCGGTTCCGCAATTATATTTCATTGATAAATCTTTTTGACTAGTTCCTTGTCTCCATTCAATATATAACTCTTTATTTGATGGTAAATGTTTTAAAAATCGGGCGTTGTTTTCACCATGTACATCATCATGATTCTTACGCATTTTTTTCCTAGTTTCTTCAGAAACTTCATGTCCTTGCATTGCTTTAGATATTCTATTAGCATGTTGTTTGGTTATAGTTCTACCTTTTAAAGTATTGGATATTTTCTGTTTGTATTCCTCAGATAATGTTTTTCCAAATAAATGATGATTTTCACCACTCATTTTTTCTTTTATTTCATCAGAATGTTTATAACCTAAAGCTCCGTCACCACCTTCAGTAAAATTAAATGTAGGGTCATATTTTCTAATGAATACTCTTTCAAAAGCATTTAATAATTTATCACTAATATCTCCTTGAATGAAAACATTGTAATCATATCTTTGTGGATTGTTTTGCAATATTTTATTTACATGTTGATTGTCATATTTACTAGATTGAAAATGTTGTTTATGTCTTCTATTTTTATCAATATTGCTGTCTTTTCCAATATAAATAATCTCACTCTTTTTATTGTCGAAATAATAGTATATGCCTTTCATAATATCATTATATGCCTTCGTTAACATCATTTGGGATTTTTACCTAAAAAATATTCCTCATGAAACATTTTTAAGAAGTCTTCAAGGTATTCTTTACACATTAAGAAAATATTTGTAATTACAAATATTAAATTTTAATTAATATTAACATCAAATTATTCAATAAATAATAATTATTTATCAAAATTTTTTTCAATTCGGATATATGGGGATTTTTATAGTGAATATGTTAGGGGGATCTTTAAGGGAGGCAGTTGACTATATTGTGGGACAATACTCTGTTTCACAGGATTTTAGAAAATTATTAAAACAATATAATTTAACTAGAAAAGATGGAGATGTAATTCGAGATAATTTATTTGCTTACGATTTAGTTATTCCTAATGATGAGAATGAGAATGTTATCTATGAAGTTTGGGCTATTGAAGAATTCAAAAAGTTATTTGTCAATTATTTTAAAAAGAAATTTCCTTCAAGAGAAATGGATTTAGAGAATTTAAATAACTATAAAGTTAATGAAGAATTTCTAAAGCAAAGAGAAGAAATAGTAAAAGTTAATAATGTTCTTGAAGGATATTGGGGGAAAGATAAATTAAGCAATCAATATCTTAATGATTTATCTGAATATAATTTATTAAGCAGTTATTTTGAAATTACTTTAAAATTTTTATCAACTCCATTGGATGTATATGAAGGTGTTTCTAATATTCGTGAATGGATATTGGATTATCTAAAGGAGATTTCAAGAAAAAATAAATTAGATGCTGAATCTCCACAGACAATCGGGGAAGTAATGGATTTTATTATAATTAATTCAAATAAAGATTTAATTGATTTTATATATAATCATGATGAATTTAAAAATAATAATGAGGTTGGATGTCATAATGATTTCAGAAATCTAGTAAATTTCATATCAAAATATTTTAATTTTGAAAATAAACCAAATTTGGTGATGGAATGTTTTAACTCAAAATATAATGATTTAAAATATTCATATACAATTAAAAATTACGATTATGAAAAGGATAA
>CAJGBT010000053.1 GCA_904501665.1 uncultured Bacilli bacterium
AATGTTAACTTCAATTGATCCATCTAAACAATCGTTCTTAGATGCTTCATTAATATTATATTGCTTCAGTAATTTTAAAATTTCATTTTTTGATATTTTTGACATATTTTCACCTCATCTATAACTAAGGTAAAAAAATTTCAAATTTTTGCAAAAATTTAGAAAATAGCTTAAAAAAAGTAAATTTTTAAACTACAAACCTAATTCTTTTTTAATGGTTGGACAATTTTCAATTCTATCCAATCGGTAATTAATTTGTTTGAAATAAGACATCAATTTATTATTTTGCCTGCATATAGTTAAATAAATCTAAGTATTTATTCATATTAATCTTTATATTAATAGGATAAAATTTAATTATTTATGGATTAACTTTTTAATAACTTGCTTTTTCTAACATAATTGTTTAATAAATCAATGAGATTAACGCTTCATCAATTTTTCTACATAACCTATCACTATTATTTTTCTAATTTAAAAGAATTAATAATTGCATCAAGGTTACTTGATACCATAAAACCACATATTTAATAAGTTAAAGTCAAAACATAAATTCAATGTGGTTATATAAAAAGTAAATATGTTATTAATTAATTACTCTTTTTATGTTCAAACATTACTTCAATAATTTATAATTAAATCATGTTAGAATTTATCAAAAATCATCTTAAGAAAATATTAATTATTCAAATTATTAGTAGCATTCTTTTAATTATTTTTAGTCTATTAATTGTTTTTTTCTTTCAATATAAAAATTACTTATTTGGTTTTTTAGTTTTACCTACTTCTATTTTTAATGTTTTGATATATCTTTATTTTATATTTCAAGCAATTGTAAAAAAAGAAAAATGAAAATTTATTTTAATAATATTTCCTAGTATGTTTATACTCGTTTTTACGATCACAGTCATTTTATTGTTTTTAGATATAGAAAGAATTAATCATGTGGGATTTCTAATGTCATTTTTAATTAATTTATTAAACCTTTTTTATATCGGTTTGGCTTTTAATAAAAATCAAAATGAGTTTGGAGAAACAAATGCAGCAAATTAATAAAAAATTAATTAAAAATAAATTTTATTCTACTTATTATTTTATTAAAACAAAAAAAGTTTTAAAAACTAATCATATCAATGACATCGCTTTAATGCAATGAAAAACAAATAAAAGACAAGAGTATCTTGTTGCTGGTATGAATGAGATCTTACTAACCATTAAAACTTTTGTTGGTAAGAGGAACTTAAAAAAACTAACCATTAAATATGCCCCAGAAGGTTCTATTGTAAAATCCAGTCAATGTGTACTTAGTATTAAAGGGGAATATAGTTTGTTTTGTGAACTAGAAAACATTATTGATAGCATTTTAGCTAGAAGATGTTCAGTTGCAACAAATTGTTATCAAATTTTACAATTTATTAAACCAGAACAACTTATTTTCATGAGTGATCGGAGTGATGATTACCGTTTACATCCATATGATGGTTATGCTGCCTATGTTGCAGGTGTGAGAAAATTTAGTAATTATTCACATATTGAATTTATCAAAAATAAGGAAGATGTTTTTGTTTTTGGTAGTATGCCACATGCACTAATTCAACAATTTGATGGTAACATTATTAAAACATTTGATGGATATAAAAAAGTTTGTAATGACGGAAGTGTTTTAGTAGATTTTAATAATGATATCATTAGTACTTTGAAAGAATTAAAACCCAAATTTCAAGAAATTAATAACATAAGGTTAGATACTAGTATTAACATGATTGACAAATCCTTATCTAAATACAACCCTAAGCAATATGGAGTTACCACTAAATTAGTAAAACTAGTTAGAAAATTCCTAGATAATAATTATGGTAGTCATATCAAAATAATTGTAACTAGTAACAATAATTTGGATAAAATTAAAACATTTGTTAAGGAAAAAGCGCCAATTGATTTTTATGGTATTGGAACATATTTAATTTCGCTTAGCTTACACTTTACTGCTGATTTAGTTGAAAAAAATGGTGTTTTATTAGCAAAGGTTGGTAGAACTAAGTTAAATGAGGATAATTTAATATTATTCGAATAAAACTAATAATTTTATTAAAAATGCAAGAGACTATTAGAACTCAAAAAACCATCTATTTACATTTAATAAATTAGATGGTTTAAAATATTATTACTAATTAATATTATTAGCTACAAATATTTATTCTGATTTTAAGCAACAAGCAAGGATTAGGGGAACAAAAAGAATTATTGGTAAAACAAATAACATTAAAACCCCTGTAGCAATAGCTTAAACCTTTATTTTTAAATTGATCTGAATTAACAAAAAGCATTATTGCTACAACAAATGGATAAATACCTAGAGTAAAAAAAGCAATTGGTGGTACACTTGAAACAATTGCATTAACTTTTATACTTCTTCCTTCTTTAGACATATCTTTCCTCCATATGAAAAATCCTAAAATGAAATATAAAGTGCAACGCTAATATTAATATATCATATTAAAATTGTTGATGCATTAAAGTACTCTTGGTTTGTTGGCTAAGAGTATTTTTATTTTTTAGTTATTAAATGATCAAAATTTTATTTTTGTATTCT
>CAJGBT010000054.1 GCA_904501665.1 uncultured Bacilli bacterium
CATCATGAGTTATTTGAGTGTATAACATAATTGCTCCCTTTCCGTACTAAAGGGGGCACTTTTTTATATATTTACAAAATTAAAAAGTGCTCCACCTTTATTTTATCAAAGGCGTTGCACTTAATAATTCAATTTGGGAAAACATAGAGTAATCTATGTTTTTTTTATTTAAATATTCATTATTAAATCCGTTAAATTAATAAAAACTTTTGATATTTTATAAATATTAATAAAATTTACCAAAAGGTAAATCACTAATAATAAAAAGTGTCGCTGTACATAAGAAGTTACTTAATGCTGCTGTATTTCTACCCTGACATGGTTCGTAACTTAATATTACAACGACATTTTAATTATATAACTTATAGCTATGATTTAGAATTATCATTTTCTTCTTCATAAGAAATTGCTTGAACAATATTGTAAGTTAATGTATCAATCATTTCAGCAATTTTAACTATATTATTATCAAATTGTTTTTCTGAACTATTATTGCCTTGTAATACATCAGAAACAATTTTAATAGCTGAGAACTTTATATTCATATTAGAACAAACTTGAGCAATAGCACAACATTCCATATCAATACCACTTACAATGTTACTTTTTAGATCAATATTGAATTTATCAAAATTAGTTTTATTAACAAATGAATCACAAGTATAACAATAACCTAATTTATATTCATAGTTGCTAAGTGAAAGAATTTTGATAATTGAATTATTTAAATTCTCATTAGTAACATAAAAAGATGGCATTTTAGGTATTTGATTAATTTCATAACCAAAAGCGGTTGCATCTACATCACCATATATAGTTTTATCTATTAACAAAATATCTAATGGTTTAACATTCAATAAACCACCACAAGAACCAATATTAATACATTTATCAATTTTAAAATTATTAATTAATAGAGCACATGTACTAGCTGCATTAACTTTACCAACTCCACTAAAAGTAATAATTACTGATTGTTCATTAATAGTTTTTACAATATAAAATTTTTTATTATTAATTAAATGAGTATATTTATTTGTAAATAATTCTTTTAATAAAGTGTTAACTTCTTCAGGTAATGCAAAAATAATACCTAACATTATCTTGTTTCCTTAGAAGTTTCAGTTTCATTTTTACATGCATACATTTCTTCTAATGTATCTAGTAATTTATCATATGCCTGATCTAAGTTTGCTTTTGCTAGTTTTCTAATTTCATCAATTTTAGTAACATCTTTTTCTGTTCTGTTTGGTTCTAATTTATCAGCTAAAAATAATACTTTATCTAATGTTGTTAATTGTTTCTTATCATGATTTGGTTTTGTGTGATTAGCGATTGCATTTAAAATTTCTTCATCATCAAAATTAAAAGTTTCTTTTAAAAAATATTTAGCTACAATCCCATGTAGAATTTTTCAATATTTTGTATATTCAACATGATATTTATCATAAGCTAAAAATTCAATTCGATCTTTATCAAATTCCTTACATATATCATGATATATCCCAGCAACTCAACCTTTGATTGCTTTTTTATTATCATATTTTTGCATTAATTCATATGCCATTAATCCTACACGAATTGAATGCTCAAATCTTTTAGTTGTCATAAAAGGTAAAACCCTACTGACAAAGTACAAGCCATGCTCATTTATATATTTTAATGCTCGATAAGGTAAATCATATCGATACATATTATTTCTAATATTGGTTGAACTAATGGAATTGTTTGAACTATGAATGAAAACAAAATCATGTTTTGATAATGTTTCTTCATTAATTTTATATCCTTCTCTTTCATAACAAATGAAAGAAGCAAGTTCAATTAATGTATCATAATCTTTTCACTTCTTTATGTTTTCAAGTTGATCAGACCCAATTAAAATATAAATATTGTTGTTGTAGTATTTTTTTCTTAAATATTTAACTAAATCTATCATATAACACTTTTTTTGAGCTAGGTATTCAAAATTATCTAATTCAAAATTAGGAACATTTTTAATTACTTGATTTAGCATTTCCATTCTATCTGTCATAGAAATATATTCATAATTTTCTTTTTTATCAAATGGTTCATATGATGGAAAAAAGATAACTTTCCTAGCATTTATTTTTTCCATAGCTTGAAAAGCTGCTTGAATATGTCCATTATGAATAGGATTAAAAAAACCACCAAATAAAATAATTCTCATGTAAATAATTATATCAATAATAAAAATGTATTTATATAAACTAAGATATTACTTTATTGTTATTAATTATGTTTAATGGACCATCTTTTTGGACATACCACTTCTGTTAATAATTATACAGTAGTTTAATTGCATCTTGTGGAGTCATATATCTATTTGCATATGGAATGTTTTCTTTCTCAAGTTCTGAGTAATAATGGTATCTTTC
>CAJGBT010000055.1 GCA_904501665.1 uncultured Bacilli bacterium
GAATAATATAACCTAATATTAAAATAATGAAAAACTTTGTAATTAATAATTGTTTCTTAGTGATGGAATTATTAAGTAAGATGGAATCGATATAATTATTTTTAACCTCATTAAAAAACTTATAGGATAAAAATAATAAAAAGAATGACAAAACTAATAAGGGTATTAAAATAGTCATTAAACTATTAGCTAAATAGTCATTACTAACAAACTTAATAATAGTGATAGTTAATGGATTAACTAGAAAACAAAGAATAGTTAGAACTAAAAATGATTTACTATGAATAATTCAGTTTAATAGGAATTTACCAGTTGTTTTAATTGCCTTAAAATCAATATGTTTAAAACCATTAAATTTTTTCAAATCCATTTTGGTTTTCTCCTAAATAATAGTTTGCATAAATATCAGTAATTTGATTACCACTAACTGGTCCTGATCAAATAAAATGTCCTTTTTTAATAAAAGTAGCTGATGTAGTATAGTTTTTAATTTCATCTAGGATATGACTTGAGATTAAAATAGTTGTCCCATTATCCACTAAATATTTAAGGGTTTTAAATAATTGAATTCTAGTGGTTGGATCTAAATTAGCAGCTGGTTCATCTAAAATAATTAATTGGGATTTTTCAATAATTGCCCTAATCAAAAATACTTTCTTTTTTTGACCAGCTGATAATTTATTAGGATTTTTATTTAATATTTCTTCTATCTCTAAACTTTTAGCTCATTCTTCTATTTCTTGGTTTAATAAGTGTTTATCATCTCGTTTTAATAAGCCACAGTTTAATAAATACTTTTTAGTATTAAATCCATTGGGAAAGATTGCTTTATCTGGAATATAGGATACATATTTTCTTGCATCATTAGTATGTTTTACATTATTATCATTAATAAAGATGTTTCCTTCATAGGAATCAATTAGTCCAACAATCATGTTAATGGTGGTTGATTTACCTGCTCCATTTTCACCAATAAAGGCATGAAATGAACCTTTAGGCACACTAAATGATAGATCATGGATAGTTATATGCTTTTTGTTGTATCCATATACAATATTTTCTAATTTTAACATTTCGTTCATAGTTAATTTTTTTTCTTATTATTAATTAATTTTGTTTATCAATTGTAGTTGCCATCATTTGGTGGCGAAGTATAATATGGATCATTGTCTACAAATCCATGGATAGCTTTTGAAATATTATAATTAAGAATATATCAATTATCGCTATTTTGACCACGATACCCACCAAGATTTTCCAAATCTTGTGCTTCAGCTATATAAAACTTAAGATGGAAGTTTGGAAGATTACCTGGATCATCATAACTATCAAATCAACAATCACATGTAAAAGTACTAGATGGAAATTTTAATGGATCAATATCTAATAAATCTTCATGATAGAGAGCTAATTGCAAACATAAAATTCATGGTTTTATATTGACATATACTTCATATATAGGAATCGTCGATTCTTCAGATGTTTGATAAGCTTTTAATTTATGCCCAGTATCTTTGAAATAAAAATTAGGGGACGTAAGATGGCTGAAAGAACTAGGAGCTATAGCTAATGTAATATATGATATTTTTTCAGAATTTTCTTTATGAAGATCATTAATATTGGGAATAATAGTTCCATCATAATCCCAATCTAACTGAAAATCTAAATCACCATAAACTTTTATATTATTAAAATTATCAAATGTTATATCAGATAAACGATCATCTCATCTATCTGCTACATTTTTAAATTCTGATAATTTAATAGATTTAGGTGCATTTTCTTTTCAATACTTTCCACAAACATAATCTTGTATGTATTTTATTATTTGTTCATCTGTTGTTAATACCTCTTTAGGTCATCAAAATTTATCTACATTTTCTTGGTTGTTATTAGATGAACTACTACAACTTACAATTAGCGGGGCAACACATGAAACTAGTGTAACACCACCAAATAATAAACACGACAAAATTTTAAATAATTTACATGACTTAATCTTCATCTTATTTCACCACCTTAACAGAATTTAATTTAACATAATCATAGTAATATCATCATGCATTTTGGTA
>CAJGBT010000056.1 GCA_904501665.1 uncultured Bacilli bacterium
GAATAATATAACCTAATATTAAAATAATGAAAAACTTTGTAATTAATAATTGTTTCTTAGTGATGGAATTATTAAGTAAGATGGAATCGATATAATTATTTTTAACCTCATTAAAAAACTTATAGGATAAAAATAATAAAAGTAAGGATAAAACTAATAGGGGTAATAAAATAGAAATTAAACTATTAGTTAAATAATCTTGACTAGTGAATTTAATAATTGTGATAGTTAAAGGATTAACTAAGAAACAAAGAATAATTAAGCTTAAGAAAACTTTACTATGAATTGTTCAATTAAAAAGGAATTTAGTAGTAGATCTAATTGCTTTAAAATCAAGATGTTTAAAAACGTTTAATTTACTTAGCTTCATTTCCTTTTTCTCCTAGATAGTAGTTTGCATATATATCAGTGATTTGGTTCCAACTAACTGGACCGGATCATATAAATCGTCCTTTATTAATAAAAGTGGCAGATGTGGCATAATTTTTAATTTCATCTAAGATATGGCTTGAGATGAGAATGGTTGTCCCGTTATCCACTAAATATTTAAGGGTTTTAAATAATTGGATTCTAGTGGTGGGATCTAGATTAGCCGCTGGTTCATCTAAAACAATTAATTGTGATCTTTCAATAATTGCTCTAATTAAGAATATTTTCTTTTTCTGGCCAGCGGATAATTTATTAGGATTCCTATTAAGGATGTCTTCGATTTCTAAATGTTTAGCTCAATCCTCTATTTCCTGATTTAATAAGTGTTTATCATCTCTTTTTAATAATCCACAGTTTAATAAATAGTTCTTAGTATTTAATCCATTGGGGAAAATAGCTTTATCAGGGATATAAGATACATATTTTCTAGCATCATTAGTTGTTTTTACATTATTATCATTAATAAAGATGTTTCCTTCATAAGAATCTATTAATCCAACAATCATGCTAATAGTGGTTGATTTACCTGCTCCATTTTCACCAATAAAAGCATGAAAAGATCCTTTTGGTACGCTAAATGATATATTATGGATAATGGTCTTCTTTTTATTGTATCCATATACAATATTTTCTAATCTTAATATTTCGTTCATAGGGGTTTCTCATAATTATTAATGATTATTATCAATCGTAATTTCCGTCATTGGGTGGGGAGGTGAATCGATCGTTATTTTCCACAAAACCATCGATAGCATTTTCAATTGAAGAGTTATCAATATATCAGTCGTATTTACCATGATACCCTCCTAAATTTTCAATATCAACAGCCTTAGCTATATAAAATTTTAAATGAAAGTTTCCTAGCTTTAAATTTGATAAAGAACTCATCCCTGCATGAACTACAAAAGTATCAGAAGGAAATATTATTTGATTATTTACTTTATCTTGTAAATCTTTGATGTAAAGAGCACAATCAAAACTACTAAACGGCGCGTTAATATTAGCATATACTTCATATACAGGAATGCTAGGTTCTTTATCAGTTTGATAAGCTTTTAATTTATATCCTGTATCTTTAAAATAAAAATAAGGCGAAGCAAGACCATTTAGAAGTTCAACACATGATTCTTTATTTGGATTATCTTTAGCTAAATTAGGAAAGTAGGGATCAGTGTAATTTTCACGATCTAAATTGCTATAAACTTTTATTTTATTAAAACCATTAAATGTTATATTTGACATACTATCATCTCATTTACCTGAAGGCTCGGCAAGTTTTTTAAATGATGATAATTGGATAGTTGATGGCATATTATTTTCTCAATATTCAGAAGTATAATCTTGAAAACATTTTCAAACTTGTTTATCAGTAGTAAAAACCTCTTTTGGTCATCAAAATTTATCTACATTATCTTGGTTATTATTTGAGTTATTATTTGGTGAATCACTACAACTAACTATTAAAGGAGTAGCGCATGAAACTAGTGTAACACCACCAAATAATAAACACGACAAAATTTTAAATAATTTACATGACTTAATCTTCATCTTATTTCACCACCTTAACAGAATTTAATTTAACATAATCATAGTAATATCATCATGCATTTTGGTA